>DASUUP010000430.1:0-8496 GCA_036373995.1 Acidimicrobiia bacterium | reverse complement strand
CGGAGGACCGGTGCCCCACAGCCGTCGACACCCACTGGCTCGACCGGATGGTCCCCGATCTCGGAGACGAACTCGATCACACGTCGCTGCAGAGGATGTTCGGGATCGAGATAGGTCTCCAGCGGCCATCCCGCGGCGACGCAGGCCCGCAGGAACCCGGCATGTTTCCCTGAACAGTTGTGCCAGATGCGCCGCGGTTCGCGTCCCCCTTTTTGCACGACTGCCCGAGCCGAAGCCTGGCCCAGAGGCCAGTCGGGCGGGCACCCGAGAGCGTCCTCATCCAACCCGCGCCCGTCGAGCATGGAACGGACCAGGGCGATGTGCACGGGAAAGCCACGGTGCGAGGCGCAGGCCATAGCCATCTCCATGGGAGAGAGGTCGGCTCCGGACTGCTGGCTCACGTGAGCCTGGAACGGCTTGGCGGATGAGCGAAGATAGAACGGTCGGTCGATGTCACCGTGTCTCCCCAGAAGGGTCCCGCCGGCATCGACGACAGCCACTGCGCCCGAGTGTGTGGTTTCGACGAGACCCGATCTGACCTGGACGGCGAGGTGATTCAGCTTACGGGCGCCTCGTCCTGCTGGCTCCGGTACCTGGAGACGATCTCGTCCTGGAGCTTGTCGATGACCTCGTGGAGCCGGCGACGCTGCCCCGAGAGCTCCGTCTCGACGTCACGAAGACGATCGATGGCCTCAGCCAACTCCTCCTCACTGAGCTCGGGGAGTGACGTGAGGACCCCGTCGTCCATGATCTTGTCGATGAGACGGCGGCCGGTCGTGGTGGGGAGTGGGGGCATGGTCTCGATGTGGCGAAACGTCGGCTCCGATCCCAGGATCATCCCGCTCGCCAGGATCTCGGGCAAAGCCTCCAAGATCGATCGCTCCTCTTTCCCTGAACGGCGGCGCAGCTCGAAGTCGATGAGGTCCATGCGCCCGTGGAGGAGACGACGGTAGTAAGAGATCTGCGCTTCGACGTCCTCGGCGGTGTCGCGGCGGCGGCGCACCTCGTTGAGCTCCAGCTCACCCAATCCCTGTATATACGCGGGCTCGAGGACCTGGTCGATGCGGCGGCGCTTGTCTTTCACACGAGTCAGGTTAATAACAGGCTGCCCGCACCGTGGGATAAGGGTTCACGGGCCCTCCCCCTCCAGGTCGGATCTCGAAATGGAGATGCGGGCTCGTCCCCAGAGCATTGCCGGAGTTCCCGTTGTACCCGACGACCTGGCCCTGGTCGACTCGCTGCGATCCCGAGATGGCCCGACTGTCGAGATGTGCGTAGTAGTACGTGAACCCGGTGTCGGCGCGGAGATGGACAGTGATGCCACCCAGCGAGTTGCTGGACGGAGTCGCAGTCCCAGACTGGACGGCGTAGATCGGTGTGCCACGAGCGGCGAACATGTCCACGCCTTGGTGTCTCCTACCCCCAGGGCGGGGGAAGCCCCAGGAGTCGATGAACGAGGTCTGGCCTGGAGGCAGCGGGCAGATGAAGCTGCCCACCTGGACCGAACCGGCGGCACGCTGTGCAGCCCTTGCTTTGCGCTCGGCCTCTTCCTTCTGAAACTGAGCCGTCAACTCCTTGCACTGCCCGCTGAGCTTGGCGTACGCCGCCTGCTCGGCCTCCATCGCACTCTCCTGTCGATCGAGGACGTCGAGGGCGTTGGCCTCTGCCACTTTCAGCTCGTCATGTGCAACCGAGAGATCGTCTTGGTAACGGGTGAGCTCTCCTTTGGCAGCAATCAAATCGTTGATCGATTCCTGGCCGCCCAGCGTGGCGGAGTTGAGGAACTCCGAGGTCGTCATCACCTGATCCACCGAGGAAGCGGAGAAGATGATGCCCGGGTTGTTGAACCCGCCCATCATGTACATCTGCACGGCCTGCTCCTCCAGCTGGGCCTGCACCACTTCGAGATCCTCTGCATGGGCGTCGTAGTTGGTCTGGATGCGCTCCTGTTTCCGCTCCAAGAACTCCACGTCGTTCAAGGCAGCCTCGTAGTCGTAGGCGGCCTCCTCGAACGCGCCCTGAGCAGCGCGATACTCGGCGAGCTGTTCCTGTGAGTCGGCGCAGGCCTCATCCACCTGCGCTCGGGTGACCGCGCCCGATGGCATGGGAAACAGTGATCCGGCCAGGGCGACGAGAGTTACGACGAGAAAGACGCGCCACTGCGTCTTCTGGGCAGCCATGGCTTCGAAATGCTAACCATGCTCCTTCGTTTGCTGTAGTCAGTCGGCCGAACGTTCTTTCCTGACCGCCCCGACCATGACAAAGGCCCTCTGGATCGCGGCCGGCGGTGCGATGGGGCCCGCTTCGGTCTCACCGGCCTCTTCAACGGCTAAGGGCACCCCTGGGGCACAGTGACCGTAGACATCCTCGGCGTCTGGCGCTCGTCACCGTCGTGGTGTCGGTGGTGGTGGGATTGGCGGCGGCCGTCGCAGGCCTCACCCCCGGAAGGGCTGTCGCTCCTGAAGCCGGTCAGGGGGCGAGCACCAGTCTGATCAGCGGGAAGTAGATGGCGGCGGCGAGCATGACACCGTCGAGCGACGGGAGATATCCCGGCGGTCGCTCGGTCAACACGACGCGACCGGTGCGAATCATCGAAGAGAGGCCTTGCCCCGCGACCAGAGCCACTGAGATGCCGAGACCGACCAAGAGATATCCGACGAGGTCGAGATCCCAGACGACCGCCGCACCCACCGCGCCGAGGATCGATGCAATCGCAGTCGTCGTGAAACGATCGAGGAACGGAATGGCAGGCATCCGGCCCACCAGGGCGCCGAGCCCGACCCCGGCGACGGTCGACACCAAGAACACATCGACTGCCTGAGGGTCAGCTGTGAAGGAGGAGCGACTCAGGATCAAAGAGGCCGTGCCCAACCCACCGATCAAAGCCACGAGAAGCGTCGGGGCAAAGACCTCGACATGTCGGTACTCGGGAAAAGCGACGGCCCATCCGAGGACGACCGCCACGGCGACCGCCATGGCCAGGCCATATCCGGTAGGTCCGAGGATGTGGCCGGTGAGCGTCGATCCCGCTGCGGCGGTCACCACCGCCAGAGGAGCAAAGACGCGAGACCGCGCCGTGAACGCCGAGTTCAGGTCGAGGGCCCAGATGGCGACGATCGCCACCAGAGCCGCCGCCCAGATCGCCTGACTCCGGAAATTGGCGAGAACGGCGACTACGGCGACGACCAGGGGGAGGAACCCGGCCAGGTCGGTCGGAGCCATCGTGGCTGGCTGGCTACCTCCGGAGACCGGTGGGAGGATGACCATCTCGTCGTCATCGCTGACCGCGGCCGCAGTGTCCGCCTCTTCACCATTCACCCAGATGCGGGAGGTGGAGACCCCCTTCTCGAACTCGGGACCGAACTTGTCGTTTACGAACGCGACGGCCTCTCCCACCGTCGATGCGGGCACGTTGAGCCGCGACGTTCCGGCGATTTCGCGCAGGTTTGCGAAGAGTCGTACCTTGACCATCGGGTTCAGGGTAAATCGTCGGGGCCCCTGGTGTGCGGGTTGATGCCTACTCTCCGGGAGATGGATGAGCAGGTCCTGGTCGCCGTCGAGGTCCCTCTCGCGGGCGATGAGCGGCACAAGAACTGGGCGAAAGTGGTGGAGAACGTGGACACTTCGAAGAGCTCGGGTTGGGCATTCGATGGCCCGTTCATCGCTGCCGGAGGCATCCAGGACGTCCCCGCCGGCGCCGTCCTCTTGGTCTACGGAGAGAGAGGATCGAGGGCCAACCCCCAGAGCATGGCAATGGTGTACACCGTCAACGGCGACGGGACACTCAGCCTCGAGGCCGAGGCGAGGGGCCAGGCATGGGCCCGCACCGTGAGAGATCCGATAGAACGGCTTCTCGGCACGGAGCGGGAACCCTTCGACCTCTCGCATCTCACCGATGACCTGCTCGCCGATGAACTGAGATCCAGAGGATGGAAGGTGGAGGGCCCATGAAGGCAATCGTCATTGAAGAAGCCGGAGGGCCGGAAGTACTCCAGCTCGCCGACATAGAGCCGCCCACCCCCGGCGAGGGCGAGGTACTGGTCGACGTCGCAGCGGCGGGGCTCAACTTCATCGACACCTATCACCGCGGTGGCCTGTACCCGATGGATTTCCCGTTCACCCCCGGTGTTGAGGGGGCCGGCGTCGTGGCCGACTCGGGCTCGGGCGTCGACGGGATCGAGGTCGGAGACAGAGTGGCCTGGTCAGGCGTCATCGGAAGCTACGCCGCACAGACCGTCGTGCCGGCCGATAGTGCGGTGCCCGTCCCCGAAACCGTCGAGCTCGAGACGGCAGCGGCCGTCCTACTCCAGGGTCTCACCGCCCACTACCTGGCGACAGACACCTTCCCCCTCGACGAGTCTCACAAATGCCTCATCCACGCCGGAGCCGGTGGCGTCGGTCTCCTCCTCACCCAGATTGCGGCGATGAAGGGCGCCCGCGTCATCACCACCGTAGGAACCGAGGAAAAGGCGGAGCTGAGCAAACGGGCGGGTGCCGACGAAGTCATCGTCTACACCCAGACCGACTTCAAGGACGCCGTCGAACAGCTCGTCGGCGAGAGATCGCTCGATGTCGTGTTCGACGGCGTTGGCGCGGCCACCTTCGACAAGAGCATCGACCTCCTCCGGCCCCGCGGGATGATGGTCACGTTCGGGAACGCGTCCGGGCCCGTACCGGAGATTTCGCCTCTGATGCTGTCACAGAAGGGGTCGCTGTTCCTCACACGACCGACACTCGCCCACTACGTGCAGACACGGGAGGAGTTACTTGGTCGGGCGAAAGACCTCTTCGATTGGATCGCAGCCGGCGATCTCGACGTCCGGATCGACGCTCGCTATGCGCTGGAGGACGCCGCCGACGCCCATCGGGCCTTGGAGACCCGGAGGACGACCGGCAAGGTCCTGATCATCCCTTAACCCTGCGTGACAGAACCGAGAGCCGCGGCCACCGCGGCCGGGTCCTCGAGGTGGGCGGCGAAGGTGGCGGACTCGAAGACCTGGAGACCGGCCCACTCCCCGGCGATCCGATCGACGGATTCCTGAGACACATCGCCCGAGGTGCTCCACACGTATGCGGCCGGCATCGAGATCTCCGTAAGGTTCGCCGGGGCGAGGGCGGCGGTTGGAGTTCGTCGGAACGACCAGAGCGAGTCCGTGGTGCCCTCCAACTGAATGATGGTCGCCCGCTCGGCAAGCTCGGCTTCGGTCGGGCACCAGCCGCCCGACTCACAATGAGGAGCCCAGTTGTCGAGTGCGTATCGCCCTCCGGTCTCCCAGGTATACGTGGCGGCCCTCCCCATCCAGGGCAGACCCTCCAGAGACTCTTCGAACGTCGGGGCGGACTCGAAGTCCACGTCGACCATCACGACGCCCACCACTACGTCGGGGTAGGTGTGAGCCAGTTCGGCCGCTACCTGGCCACCTAGCCCGACACCGACCACCAGCACCGGCTCGGGGTACCGGTCTTGGATGAAGGCAGCGACGTTCTGGGCCATCACCGCGACAGTGTGTTGGGGCCCTGGACTCGGGATCCGGTCGGAGTAGCCGAAACCGGGGAGGTCGATGCGAACGCCGTGATGGGCCTCACCCAACGACCTCGAGACGTCGTCGAGGGTGAGACCTCCGGTGACGTCGAAGTCGTGGAGGATCACCACGGGCTGCGGCCCGCCTTCGTCTTCCACGATGTTGAGACGAATTCCGTCGACGGTCGCCGTGTCCTCCAGCTCCAAGCCCTCGGTTCGTCTGTCTTCGGTGAGATCGGCTCGCTGATTGGTGACCGAGGTGTAGATGATGACCCCCGCCACAGCGGCCAGCACCAGCAGGACGACGAGCCTGCCGATGGTGCGGCTGGGCGCGTCTTGTTTTGGCGGCTTCTGAAGACTCATCTGATCATCACCACATGGACATGTCTCGGTCCATGCACCCCCAAGTTGAGTTGCTGTTCGATGTCTCCGGTGCGGCTGGGCCCGGTCACAAAGACCAGATTGGTCGTCTCGGCCGGGTAACGCGGGTTTTCGTGAGCCCAATGGGCTAGGGTGCGGCCGATCCTCTCCACCTCGAGGAGCGCGATATGAACCTCGGGGGCGATGCTGGCCATACGGGGCCGTCCCGCACCATGGACCAGGACGACAGTGCCGCTCTCGGCGAGCCCGGCGGTGGCGCCCGTCACCCCGACATCGAGACCCAGGTAGGAGAGGTTTCGCTCGAGCCGAGACCCTTCGCCGACCTCGTGAGCCAGACGCTCCAAGCCTGCTGCCTGGAGGGCCGGAGACACACCCGACGCGGGAAGATCGTCCCAGGCCAGGAAGGTCGCAGCCTCATGCCCTGCCGCTATCCCGACAACCGCGCGAGGTACCCCATGACGACTGACTGGACCGTGGATCACTGCATTGACCTCCTGGGCCCGCGCTCGAAACAGGGCAGTCAGGTCGACGTCATCCAGCCCCGGAAGGTCGGTGGGGACACGGGACGAGGCTGGAAGCTGGCCGCGGAGTGTTGCCTGACCCACACGATGGAGGAACCGATCACGTTCCACGGTTCTTCCTCCACCAGTCGTTGAAAGACTCCTTGGCCGGTCGCCGTATGTCGCGGCTCCCGGTCCAACCCCGGCCCGGGCCGGGAAGACGCCGGATCCAGCCCTCTGAGGAGATGGGGGCGCTGAGCCGGGACGCCCACCTCTTGGCGCTGGACCACTTGGAGGGGTCGCTGGCCGTCCGGCCGTAAAGGGACATGCCCTTCTCCAACCATGCGGGCAGCCTGCCTTCGGACGCCGCCCTCTCCCGGAGCTGAAGGAGCATCTTCGGTATCTGGATGCGCACCGGACACACCTCCTCACACGCGCCGCACAGCGTCGAGGCGTAAGGCAGCTCCCACCACGGCTCCATGCCGTGCAGGCCCGGAGTGACGATCGAGCCCACCGGCCCGGAATAGACAGTGCCGTAAGCGTGGCCCCCTGCCGTGCGGAAGACCGGGCATGCGTTGAGGCATGCGCCACATCGGATGCAGGCCAGGATCTCGGCGGTATCGCTACCGAGGATGTTCGACCGCCCATTGTCGATGACGATCACGTGGAGCTCCTCGGGCCCGTCGGGATCTTCTTCTTTCTTGGGGCCGGTGATCACATTCGTGTAGACCGATTGGTGCTGACCCGTGGCCGAACGGGCCAGCGTCTCGAGGACCACAGCGGCGTCCTCCCACCGGGAGACGATGCGCTCCATACCCATCAGAGCGATGTGGACCCGGGGTGCCGTCGTCGTGTATCGGCCATTGCCCTCGTTGGTGACGAGCACCACCGATCCACTCTCGGCGACTGCCAGGTTGACTCCGGAGATGCCGGCATCGGCTCGCAGGAAGATCTCCCTGAGATGTTCTCTGGCGACGCGGTTCAATTCGAAGGGGTCGGCGGTGAAGGGGACCCCGAGCTTCTCCGCGAACAGACGACCGATGTCCTGGGCGGTCATGTGCATCACCGGGGCGATTATGTGCGATGGTGTGTCTCCGGCGAGTTGCACTATGAACTCACCGAGGTCGGTCTCCACCACGGTCAGGCCATCTGCCTCGAGATGCTCGTTGATCTCGATCTCCTCGGAGACCATCGACTTGGACTTGACGACGAGGGCGGCGCCGGCCCGGCTCAGGATGCCGGCGGCGATCTGTCTGGCCTCCCCGGCATCGGCAGCCCAGTGGACATGCCCACCAGCCTCCTCGAGCCGGTTGGCAAAGTGCCCGAGCAGACGGTCGAGGTTGGCCAAAGCATGGAGACGAATCGACCTCGTCCTATCGCGAAGCTCCTCGCCGATCGGGAAGACTTCGAAGGCTTGCTCGCGCCGAACCAGGAAGTTGCGTATCCCCGATTCCACCGCCTCGGCCTCGTGACTTCCGATGAGGGCCTCGGCCCTGGAGAGGAAGGTGACCGGCTCACTCATCCGGATTCCCGAGGAGCTCGGCGATGTGCTTCACGGAGATTTCCAGACCTCGCCGTCGCATACCCCCCTCCAAGTGCATGAGACAGGACACGTCACCACCGACGAGTGTGTCGGCCCCCGAGGCCTCGATACGGTCGAGCTTGGCATCCATGATCGCGGTGGAGACTGCCGGCATCTCAACGGAGAACAGGCCGCCGAAGCCACAGCACTCCTTGTCTCCTGACAGGGCGGCCCGGTCGGTGCCGGCGAGCAGCCGATCGGCTTGATGCTCCAGACCCAGCTCACGCAAACCATGACACGAGTAGTGATAAGCGATCGTGCATCCACCGCAGTCCGCCCTCACCGAAGTCTCGAGATCGTCGACCAGGAACTGACTCAGCTCGCGAACCCTGCCGGCCACTCTCGCCGCCTGCTCCTCTCTCCTCGAGCCGGCAAAGAGCGCCGCATAGTGGTGAACGATCATGGTGGCACACGATCCCGACGGGATCACGACCGGGCCGTCGGTGTCATCGAGGACGTCGAGGGTCTGAGCCGCCATGGTTCGTGCGGCGTCGGTGAGACCCACGTTGAAC
>DASUUP010000429.1:0-10428 GCA_036373995.1 Acidimicrobiia bacterium | reverse complement strand
GAAGCGTGTGGCCGTGCTGGCAGAGCGACTGGTGTCGACCCACTCCACGTCGGGCAATCCCAACTTCATGTCCTCCCATACGCCTGCGGGCAGAAACATGCTCGACCGGTCGACACCGACCCGGCCCCGGGAGATCCTGAGGCGTTTCAGGGCGGCGACGGCGGCATCGCCTGCTTCCTCGTCATCGCTGTAGCCGATGTGCCCGATGTCAGGCGCCTGCTGACTGATCGTGACCGCTTCCATTTGCCTGGTGAGAAGACTCAGCTCACCCTCCCGCGGCAACACGAGCATGGTGAAAGCGAAATAGCCCTGATGGGTGAGCCCTATGAGGTAGTAGATGTTCTCCGGGCTGGTGACCACCAGGGCGTCGAGCTCGTGCTCGTCTGCCGCCATGAGAGTCCGAACCCTGGACACGCGACGGTGATACTCCTCGGCGCTGAATGCCCCACGTCTGGCGGTGACGCGGTCGGACATCGGTCAGCCGCGTGCGAGTTGGAGGTAGGAGCCATCGGGATCATCGCCAATGGCCTCGTGAACCGACACGGACACGGCAATCAGGGGAACTGCCAAGAACGCCCCGGCAAGACCGAATGCCAGACCACCGGCGGCGACAGCCAGTAAGACGACCAGGGGATGCAGCCGTAGCCTCGACCCGAAGATGAGGGGCATGATGACATCGCCTTCGAACTGCTGGACGACCACCGCTACCGCAAGGATGATCAGGGCCTGGATCGGGCCAATGTTGACGAAGGTGACCGCGACCGCGAGCAACCCCGAGAGGAACGCACCAACCAACGGGATGTAGGCACCGAAGAAGACGAGCAGGGCGAGCGGGAAGACGAGGGGGGTGCCGACAATCCAGAGGGCGACCCCGATCAGCGTGGCGTCGAACAGACCGACGAGGGCGATGCCCCCCATGTACTTGGCCAACGACTCGCGTGCCACACGGGCTCCAATCGCAACCTTTGCGGCCGTCTCCCCGGGAGTCCGTGCCAGCGCCTTTTCGAGAATTGTCCGCCCGTCCTTGAGCATGAAGAACGTTATGACCACCACGAGGAAGGCGCCGGTGATGAACTCGAGAATCGCTGTCGCCCCTCCGATTAGACGATCGCCCCCGATCCCCTGGAGCCACTCGCCGATGCGCTCTGTGTATTGGTCGATCTCCTGTTGGGTCAGACCGAGCGGGCCTTCGATGAGCCATTCGTGCAGGGACTCCCAGGTCTCGGTCACGTCCTCACTGAGAGTGTCGACGCTGTCGGCCACCTGGGGGATGATGAAGACGATGAGCCCGGCGAGCGCCAGAGTCGCCATGACGATGGTCGCCATGCTCGCCAATGCCGGCTTCCATCCTCGCTCCATGAGCCACTGAGCCGGTCGCCACAACACCGCCGCCAGGAAGAGAGCGAAGACCACGGCGAAGACCACGACGCTGATCGTCTGCAAGATGCGAAAGGCGAAGAACACCACGACACCGATGGCGACGAGTCGCCACGCGATGTCCCCCCATCGAAGCACGAAGGCGCGGAAGGCGCCGTTGGTCATGGTGTGGGCTTGGTCATGGTGTGGGCTCCCTTTCCGAACGGTCCGAGTGTCCCATACCCGAGGTCGCGCATCCAGAACCGACGACCCCTTCTCTCGACCGTCTTCGCCGCTGCCCTGACTACTCTGATCGGACCCGCGGGTGTAGTTCAATGGCAGAACGTGAGCTTCCCAAGCTCAAGACGCGGGTTCGATTCCCGTCACCCGCTCCGCTCACGTTCCCAACGTGAGGCCCCACCCCACGGCTCAAGACGCGGGTTCGATTCCCGTCACCCGCTCCGCTCCCCAATCCGTTGTGCAATCCCACCCGCTCCGCGGGAAGACCTGCACACTCGATCGCTCGAACCAGAGTGCCTACCATGCCCGCCCAATGATCTTCTCCGACCGATCAATCAGGGAGGCGATCGAGACGGGCACGATCCATATCGATCCATACGAGCCCTCGTATGTCCAGCCCTCCTCGGTGGATCTCCGAGTGGGGGACGGATTTCGGATATTCGCCAACCACAAGTACTCCGAGATCGACCCGCGGGCACCGCAAGAGGACTTGACACAATTGGTCGAAGTGGGTGAGGGCCCCTTCATGCTCCACCCCGGCGAATTCGTGCTCGGCTCGACACTGGAGCGAGTCAAACTGGGCGAGGATGTGGTCGCACGATTGGAGGGGAAGTCCTCTCTGGGGCGTCTCGGACTCCTGATCCACAGCACCGCCGGGTTCATCGACCCCGGTTTCGAAGGTCACATCACCCTCGAGCTATCCAACGTCGCCACCCTTCCGATTGCCATCTACCCGGGTATGAAGATCGGTCAGATCAGCTTCTATCAGATGACCACCGCGGCCGACCATCCCTACGGGTCACCGGAGCTCGGGTCGAAGTACCAGGGCCAGTCGGGACCGACGGCAAGCCGCTCCCATCGGGACTTCGAACATGACTAGTACTTCTGTGTCAATCGGGATTGGTCCCACCAAGCCGGCCTGACGGCACCGGAGGCTTGCGAGACTGGGATCGTTGGTCCATTGCCCGATCTGAGTCCCCAACTCGAAGCTTCCCCGCTTCACAGGGCAAGTGACAAACCCCTCCGCGGCAGCCACATGGCTGCCGCATTGCCCGGCCGATCAGGTGACGTCACGCCCCAGGTTGGCGAACCGGGTGAACTCGGGCTGGAAGGTCATCTCCACCGGCCCTGTAGAGCCCGCCCGATGCTTGGCCACGATGATCTCGGCGATGCCCTTCTTGTCCTGATCCTCGGGGTGGTAGTACTCATGGCGATAGACGAACATCACGACGTCGGAGTCCTGCTCGATCGATCCCGACTCTCTCAGGTCGGACAGGCGCGGCCTCTTGTCCTCCCTCGACTCCAGTGAGCGGTTGAGCTGGGATGCCGCGATGATCGGCACCTCGAGCTCGCGCGCCAGGTTTTTCAGGTTTCTCGAGATCTGGGCGATCTCCTGCTGCCGGTTCTCGGGGCCGTGCGCCTCCATCAGCTGCAGGTAGTCCACGACGACGAGGCTCAGCCCTTTCTTCCTCTTCAGCCGTCTGCACTTGGCCCGAATGTCGGTGACGGTGACCACAGGCGAGTCGTCGATGTAGATGGGGGCCTTGTACATCCGACCGGCAGCATCGACGACCCTTTGCCAGAGAGGGCCGAGTTGGCCCGAGCGCAGCTTCATCGAATCGACCTTGCCCACCGAGGAGAGGATGCGCTGGACGATCTCCTCCTTGGACATCTCCAGCGAGAAAATGGCCACCGGCTCCCCGGCGGCGGCGGCATTGGTGGCGATATTGAGCGCGAGGCTCGATTTTCCCATTGCCGGCCTTCCAGCGATTACGACGAGGTTGGCCGGTTGCAGACCCGCCAGCTTCTTGTCCAGGTCGACGAAGCCCGTGGCGAGCCCGTTGATCTCACTCCCCTGCTGCTCCAGGAGCTCGATGTGCTCCAACACGTCCTGGAACAGGGGGCCTACCTCGAGCAATGACTGCGACGCCCGCTTCTCCGCGACCCCGAGGACGGCCTGCTCGGCCCGGTCGAGGACACTGGCGATCTCGTCGTCGATCTCGAAGGCGAGCTCCGTGACCGAGGCCCCGGCTCTGATCAACTCGCGTCGCTTGGCATGCTCTTCGACAATGCCGGCGTAGTAGGAGATGTTGGACGTCGACGGGACGATGTCGACCAGCCGGGTCAAGTACTGGACTCCTCCGACCTTGTCGAGCTCTCCCTTGCGGCGGAGGTTCTCTGAGACCGTGACCGCGTCGATCGCCTGGCTGCTGTCGAACAGCTCACGCATCGATTCGAAGATCGCCTGATGTGCCGGAACGTAGAAGTCCTCAGGGTGGACTTGGTCCATGACCTCGTTGACGGCGTCCTCGGAGAGGAGAAGCGCACCGATCACGGACTCCTCCGCCTCACGCGAATGAGGCGGCTGCCTGTATCCGGGTCGCATCTGTGTCGTTTCGCCAACGGTGGTCATCTATGTCCTCTTCGAGCAGTCAACATGACGGGTATGACACTTTCTCGTTTTTCGCGTTCTCCAGGCGCGACAAACCCCGCCTGGGGCGGGGAAGCCGTAGCCGCCAGCGGCGGGGGGAAGTGCCGAGCAACTTAGGCGCGACCCGGCCGCCGGCCAACGTAGAGCCCTCCTTGATTTTCCCGACTTGGTTATTGTTTTTCGCGCTGGGACCAGAGTGCGAAATCCAACCTCGAGTCGCGAAACTCGCGGCTATCGAACAGCCAAATCCCTAAGGGTGTCACGACAAATCACCCCCAACAAAGAGTGGCCGACGCGGCCTCTGAGTCTGGTTCGAGCTAAGCGGGGATGACGTCGAGAGTCAGAGGGAATTCGACGTCGGCATGTACCTTCACCTGGACCTCGTGGAGGCCGATCGCCTTGATCGGCTCGCCAATCTCGACCTGGCTCCGATCGAGCTCGATGCCGGTGAAGCGCTTGATCCCTTCGACGACGTCGGTCACGCCAACCGAGCCGTAGAGCTGACCTTCGTCACCGGCCTGAGCGGCCAGGACGACACGGCTGCCGACGAGTTGGGTGGCGATGTTCTCTGCTTCCTCCTTGGCCCTCCGCTCGGCCTCGATACGAGCCTCGCGAATCGCCTCGGCCTGGGCCAGGGCACCTTCGTTGGCCTTGATGGCCTTCTGCCTGGGCAGGAGATAGTTGCGAGCATATCCATCGGCGACGTCGACCACGTCACCCCT
This sequence comes from Acidimicrobiia bacterium, assembly GCA_036373995.1. Taxonomy (GTDB): domain Bacteria; phylum Actinomycetota; class Acidimicrobiia; order Spongiisociales; family ZC4RG35; genus JANQRA01. The sequence continues at coordinate 5,679 of DASUUP010000429.1, read as the reverse complement.
CTTTCCCAACGGGTCGACATCGGCGGTCAGGATGAGCTTCATCGTCCACCCACATAGGGCAGTAGAGCCATCTCGCGAGCGTTCTTCACCGCCACGGCGATCTCACGCTGATGCTGCGGACAGAGTCCTGTGACCCGACGGCCGCGAATCTTGCCCCGGTCCGACACGTACTTGCGCAGGAGCGAGGTGTCCTTCCAGTCGACCCTGGTGTCCTCGGGACAGAGCGGACAGGGCTTGGGCTTGCCACGTCGGAAGTCCTGACGACGTCCACGCGTCGACTGGCGCGGGTTTCTTCTGTTCTTACGAGCCATTCAGATCCTCCTAGAAGGGGGCCTCGTCAGGCCCGTAGTCGTCGCGAGCGGCAGGCGCCGATGCATCGGCGGACTTATTGCCGCCGCCGGAGCCGCCGCCCCAACTGTCCTCGCGCTGAGTGCGGTTGACTGTCGCGGTGGCCCAGCGAAGAGACGGGCCGATCTCGTCGACGGCGACCTCGACCACGGAGCGCTTCTCTCCGGCCTCGGTCTCCCAGCTCCGCTGCTCGAGACGACCGGTCACGATGACACGGGCGCCTTTCTGCAGCGACTCGGCTGCCTGCTCGGCCTGTTCGCGCCAAATGGTCCCGCTGAAGAAGCTGGTCTGCTCCTGCCATTCGCCGTCCTGGCCGCGCCAGCGGCGGTTCACCGCCATGCGGATCTTGGCCATTGCCACACCGGACGGTGTGAAACGAAGCTCCGGGTCGTCGACCAGGTTTCCAATCAAAGTTACGTTGCTTGACATCGAGTTCTCCTCTATTCGTCCCGCTTTCGACTATGCCGTCGTGCCGGGACAGATTCCAGTCAGTCGTCGCTGAGGCGGACGATTTTGTGGCGAACGACCTCGTCAGCAAACGTGAGCATCCGGTCGACGCCGGCCACCGTCTCGGCCCCGGCCCGGAACGAGACTACGGAGTAGTAGCCCTCGCTGAGATGGTCGATTTCGTAGGCGAATCGGCGTTTGCCCCACATGTCACGCTTGGTGACCTCTGCCTCACCGTTGGAGAGATAGGTCTCGAGCTCGCCGATCTTGGACTCGACGTCGTTCTCGGCCAGGTCGGGCCGATGAATCGTCATCAGTTCATAGTCGCGCATTGCACCTCCTGTGGACATCCATGCGGAAGGCCCCACCAACTCGGTGGAGCAGGGGCCGGCGGCGCGTGTCGCCGGATCAAGATAGAAAGGATAACCCTGCTCGGCCCTTTTCCACAGTCGACGCCCGAGGTGTCGCGTCACTCACCCACAGACAGCTCGGAGCCAGGGTCGATGTCGAACCGGCCGGCCGGTGTCTCCAGAGCCCAGGTCACCGCTCCCGGTGTGGCATAGCTTGGGCACGCGCCGGGGGGGCAGGTCGTCATCCGAATCGAGCCGAGGAGCACACCGGCGTCATCGAAGAACCACACGTCGAGAGGGAATGCGACATTTCGCATGTGGAACGTGGTCGAGATTGGCTCGTCGAAAGCGAACAACATGCCATCCAGACCGTCAGGCAGGGCTTCCACGCCCTGCAAACCCTGGTTGCGCTGGGTGCTGGTGGTGGCGACGGCCACTGTCATCTCCACTCCGTCGACGTCGATCCCGGTCGTCTCGAACCCGGTCAGGACCGGCGTGGTCGTGGGAGAGCATGCCGTCGCCAGGACAAGGAGGAGTAGTAGAGACCTCAGGCTTCTTTGAGGAGCTCGCCGGCCACTTCATCGGTGACGTGGTAGCTCTCCTCGTCACCCGGGAAGGTGCCCTTCTGGATGTCGGCCTTGAAGCGCTCGAGCGCAGCCACGGCATCGTCGGCCAGGCTGGCATAAGGACGGACGAACTTCGGGTAGTTGCCATCTCCGAGCCCGAGGACGTCGTGGAACACCAGGACCTGACCGTCGGTGCTGGGACCGGCGCCGATCCCAATGGTGGGGGCGTCGACCTCTTTGGTGATCAGCTCGCCCAGGATGTCAGGCACTCCCTCGATGACGATCGAGAAACACCCGGCATCGGAGAGTGCCTTGGCGTCGTCGATCATCTCCCTCGCCGCGTCGACGACCTTGCCCTGGACCTTGAAACCGCCCATGGCATGCACCGACTGCGGCGTGAGCCCGACATGGCCCATGACCGGGATCTCGGCGTCGAGGATCGCCTCGATAACCGGGAGCCGCTTGCGTCCGCCTTCGAGCTTCACCGCCTCGGCTCCACCCTCACGGACGAGGCGTCCCGCATTGCGCACGGAGTCCTCCGCCCCCAAGTGAAAAGTGAGCCATGGCATGTCAGCGACGACCAGAGCGTTGGGCTTGGCTCGCTTCACCGCCCTTGTGTGGAGAACGATCTCGTCGAGCCCGATCTCGAGCGTGGTATCCATCCCGTGCACCACGTTGGCGACGGAGTCGCCCACGAGGATGATGTCGATGCCGGCGCGATCAGCGATGATCGCACCCGGATAGTCATATGCAGTCACCACGGCGATCTTGGGGCCCCCCTTGCGGGCACGGATGCCTGGTGCGGTTGTCTTGCTCATCAGTCCGAAATCGTACCTGCGCCGGGAAACCACCTGCCCGGTCTCACCATTCCCGCCTCCCGAATCGTTCTGTGTCGATTTTTCCGTCGCAGAGACGGAAAAATCGACACAGAAGCGATTGGGGCCCGCAAACGGCGGTCGTGTCGAGGAGAGCTAGCCGCCGTCGTCGGCAGCCCGGTTGGCGCGGACCTCGTCGGCCTCGACCCTGACATCGCGCCAGTCGGCGACGGCGAGGCGGGCCCACCTGATCAACAGGCGAAGATTTCCCTCACTCAAGAGCAGCACGTCGTCGATGACGTCTTCTGTCGGCGTGATCTCTCCGAAGGCGTCGTGCCAGGCCATCTCGAGGAGCTCGAGAAGATCGAGAGCGCGGTCGGTCCGGTCGGCGAACAGCACCGCGACCTTGGTCCGGCGCTGTGAGCGCCGCTCGGCTCGCCCTACCGCCACGAGCACTGTGTCCACTGCACCGACTACACCAAGTTCCGAACCCAGTCGATGTCGGCGGCCTGTTCCTCGGCACCGCCCGGGGTCTCGACCACGACGGGTGCCGCGGCGTCCACGATCACCCTGGCGAGATCCTCCTTTGGAATCTCGCCGGCTCCCAGATTCTGATGACGATCCCGTCTCGAGTCGAAGGGGTCCTTCGAATCGTTGGCATGGACGAGGTCGATGCGACCCGTGGCATCGAGGACACGTTCGACGAGTTCGTCGAGCGGCTCGCCTCCGGCCCAGGCGTGGCAGGTGTCGAGGACGAAGCCGACACCATAGGGCCCGATCTCTTCCCACAACTTCTTGATCCACTCCACCCTCCTGGCAAGCGCCTTGTCACCTCCTGCTGTGTTCTCGATGAGAACGGTCCGGTCGGTGTCGAGGGAGTCGAGCGCCTTCTTCCAGCGGACTATGCCCTCCTCTTGAGGCCCGTCGCCGGTCACGTGCCCACCGTGGACGACCACCGCATCGGCGTCGATCTCGGACGCGGCGTCACAGGTGTCCTGGAGGATCTTCCGGCTGGGTATGCGCACCCGGTTGTTGTCGGCGCAGACATTGATCAGGTAGGGGGCATGCACAACGATGGGGATCGGCGAGTTCCTCAACTCTTCGGCGTCGACTCTCGGCTTCGGCTTCTTCCAGCCTTGAGGGTTGGACAAGAAGATCTGAACCAGGTCGGCGTTGCGGGCTGCGGCCTCCTCGAGCGGGTGCTCCGACGGTGTGTGCGCGCCAACTTCCATCATGTCTCCTGCCAGACCTTCGAGGCGGCCTCGCTCCGCTGTCGCTTCACGACATCGACCGCGTAGTCGGCCACCTTCTCCGCCACGGCCTGAGGGTCGTCACTCCAATCCTCGGCCAGCACTCCCAGCTCGTCCTCGCTCACCCAACGGGCACCCCAGGGATTGTCGGGCAGGGCATCTCTCGAGAACACCCCCACCACGAAGAGCGGGATCTGATCCCCTTCGTCGTCCATGTCTGCGCCACCGACGTCCTTGATGTTGTCCCACGGAATGACGCTCGGCGCCCGAAACGGTCCGTTGACACGCAGCGCCAGACCCTCGTCGCGACACTCCACGACCTTGGCCGGGACGAAGAGCTCGCGCAGACCCCAGAGCACGAGGAACGCGGCGAAGAGGAACATCACCCAGGCGAATATGACGTCGCGTGGCTCGTAGATCTGGACGTCCTCCGGAAGGAATATGAGGTCGGTGAGCCACCTGGTTATGCGACGCTCTGTCAGGACATCGAGCGAGATGATCAGCAACGGGATCCCACCCATCGCCATCAGCCACATCTTGAGGGCGGATCGCCGCACCACGACGGTCACGCCGGCACCACCCCGAGGTCGGATGGCACGACCAGAGAAACGTGGTCGATGCCCAACTCGGCGAAGCTGTCACGGGCTTTGCCATCGGACCGATCGACCAAGGCGATCGCCTGGAGGATCACGAAGCCCTCGTCCAACAGGTAGCGGGCGGCTTCGACGGCGGCTCCTCCGGTCGTCGTCGTGTCTTCGAGGACGGCCAGCGGCATCGAAGGGTCGACCGGGCCAACGAGACGCCCCCCGGTGCCGTGGTCCTTGGCCTCCTTTCGAATCGAGAAGGCCTTGAGGTTGCGCCCCGTCCCGGCGGCGGTCATGGCCGTGGCAATGGCTATCGGATCGGCACCCATCGTCATCCCACCGACTGCGGCCACTCTCTCGTCGAGAATGGAGAGAACGGCGTCACCGACGACCCGAGCCCCGGCACCGTCGAAGGTGGTTTGCCGCGCATCGACATACCATTCCGAGGTCGCCCCGCTGCGCAGGGTGAACGGACCGTCTGTGCGCAAGGCGTGTTTGACGAGATGATCGACGAGGGCATTTCCAGCCACACCCCCATCGTATTGGGGTGCGACGACGAATCTGGAACGTATAGGTTGATGGGTTGATGGATCTCTTCTTGATAAGACACGGCCAGCCCGACTGGGCACCCGACCTCATAGCTCGCAACGACCCCCGGCTCACCGAGTTGGGGCGTGAGCAGGCATCGAGAGTTGGTCATCGTTTCTCGGCTCTGAACGGCGTCGATGAGCTCTGGGCCTCGCCGATGAACAGAGCCATGGAAACGACCGGGCCCGTCGAGACGGCTCTGGCGCGTGAACGAGAGGTCTATGACTGGCTCAAGGAGATACAGAACCCTCCCGAGTGGGAAGGGTCCCCAGTCGAGGTGATCGAACGGGGCTTCGAACACGCCAACTTCCGTGAGATGAACGAGATGTGGGACGGGCTGCCCGGAGGAGAGTCGTTTCGGGACTTCCACGACCGAGTGGTGACGGGTCTGATCTCGACGATGGATGCCCATGGGGTCCATCCGATGGCACCCGACTCCCGTCATCTCTGGAGTGTCGACGATCCCGACAAACGAGTGGTGATCGTGGCTCACGCCGGGACCAACGCTCTGATCCTCGGACACCTCCTCGGCCTCGATCCGGTCCCGTGGGAATGGGACCGGTTCCGCCAGCCCCACACCGGCGTGTCCCGTCTGACGACATTCCGAGTGAGCACCGGATGGGCGTTCTCCCTACGTCAGCTGGGAGACGTCAATCATCTCCATCCCGGGATGGTGACCACGTGACGGTCCCGAGCCCACGTTTCGAGTCGACCCAAGTTCACTGTCCGAA
>DASUUP010000428.1:0-3067 GCA_036373995.1 Acidimicrobiia bacterium | reverse complement strand
GTGAGAGGTCGGGGGAGTAGACAGCGAGATCGGCGAGCTGGGAGGGGTTCTCCATGGAGAGGAGACGCTCGGCGACACGACCCAATCCCCGGTTCTCGAGTACCGCGCTGACTACAGCTCGGTATTCGGCGACGAGTTCGTCGAGGGCTTCGTCGACGATGTCGACTTCAGGAGATTCTTCCGCCTCGACCCACAGGGCGCCGGTCTCGTCGACCGAGCCTGCGCCGACCCGGGCCCGGCTTTCACCGGAAACGACGATATTTCCATCTTCGTCGCTCTGCACGGTGGCGATGGTTCCCACAGATGCGTAGCGGCCCTGGAGACGGGGGACGATGAGAAGGCGGCCACCGGTCTTCTCCGCGGCTCGCAGTGCTGTCTGCCCCTCGGCGCTCGACACCTGGATGGTGACCGCCATCTGCGGGAACACCACCCCATTGTGAAGTGGCAAGACGGGAAGAGTGGCTTGGGCTGTTTCAGGCATTCGCTTTGATTTTCCTTTGCGGATCAGTGGAAAACAGGCAAACGGATCTCAGCTGGAGTCTATTCCCAATCTGAGCCTATCCCACGCAGGTTTTCCTAGCGATGCCTCTGGAACTTCGCAAAGCTCACGTTTCGCTACCGCGAAATCGCCGAGAAGTCCGTCGTCAGCAGGGTGGCCCACAAGGACACGCCGTACCAGATGTTGGCCACCCTCACGTTCTCGTCAGGTGCGTGCTGGTTGTTGTCATGGTTGGCAATGGGGAGGATTGCCACTGGGGCCCTGAGTATGTCCTCGAATAGATACAGAGGCACCGACCCGCCGAAGGTTGGGAGGGCGACAACATCATCGTCTGATGCCCGGTGGCAAACGTCGAGCAGGATGCTCGCCAGCGGAGACGTCATCGGGATGCGCGCGGCCCGGTAGCCCGGCAAGCGATCGAGTCGAGCCAGGCGTCGATATGCGCGACGCTCCGCGGCCGTGGGTTCCCGGTCGAGAACCTCGTAGCCAGCGTTCATCAGGTGCCTTTCCACGCGATCGATCATCCGGTCCGGGTCGTCTCCTGCGGCCAGCCTCATGTCGACGGATGCGGTTGCCCGAGCCGGGATGACGTTGCGTGCGTTCTCGCCTACGTCGGCGGCCCTGATGCCCCGGACGTTGAAGCTGGGGATCATCAACCGGTCTGCATATGCGGCGCCGACCACCTCCGGGCCCCCGAAGCCCAACTCCTCGCTAAGCGCCGACTCCACGGCCGGCAGTACATCGATGGCCGCCCGATCGGCTTCGGAGATCGGTTCCGTGTCTTCATAGAAGCCGTCGATGGTGACACGACCGGAGTCGTCCTTGCATGTAGCGAGGAATCGAGCCAGCTCGAATGCCGGGTTGGGCACCCAATTGCCGTAATGGCCGGAGTGAAGCTCCCTCTCGGGGCCGTAGAAAGTGAGCTCGAAGCCGGAGTATCCACGAGCTCCGAAAGCAACCTGACCGAGTCGGCTTTGGTGAACGGGCCCGTCGCAGAGAAGCCAGGCATCGACCGTGAGCTTCGTCGCCAACTCCGTCATGTAGCGATCGAGGTTGGGGCTGCCCGATTCCTCCTCGCCTTCGAACAGGAACATCAGATCGACGGTTCGCTCCAGACCCGCCGCATTCAGGGCATCGAGGGCCGTAGGGATGACGCACAGAGGCGTCTTGTCATCGGAGGCTCCCCGGGCATAGATCCTCCACTCCGGATCGATCGGCTGGTTGTCGACGGGCAACTCCAGAACCTCGCCGCCGTCGTGAATGGCTCCCGAGAGCAAGGTGGCCGAGAACGGGGGGTGAGTCCAGTTGTCGGGGTCGACCGGCTGACCGTCGTAGTGGACATACACCCCGATGGTCGCCGTGGGGCGCTCGCATCGAAGCCGACCGATCACCACGGGGGCGGCGGCGTCGAGCTCGACGACTTCCATCGTGGCTCCTCGGGTCTCGAATCGGCGAGTGATCTCTGATGCGTTTTCTCGCAGGTCTTCGGTATGGCCTGTGACATTGGGCATCCGGAGGAGAGACACGAAGTCGCGAAGCACCTCCGCTCCGTGGCTGTCGACGTATTGATGGGCCGCAGCGGTGCCGGTCATGGACGGAGCCTAAGCCCCGGCCCGTGCCGTGGGCTCGACTTCGGGGGAAACCGATTTCATTTAGGCTCGCCGCCAATGTCCCGAGTAAGAGCCGACACAGCTCAAGGAGCGACCTTTGTCGAGCTGTTCTTCGATCTCGTGTTCGTCTTCGCGGTGACCCAACTGACGTCGCTGGTCCTCCACGATCTCACCTGGTCGGGTGTGGCCGAGGCGGCCCTCTTGTTCTGGCTCGTCTGGTGGGCGTGGACCCAGTTCACATGGACCCTGAATCTGGCTGACACCGAACACGTTTGGGTTCGGTTGCCGACTCTGGCGGCAACTGCCATCGCTTTCTTCCTCGCCCAGTCGGTTCCCGACGCTCTCGGTGACGCCGGTGCCTGGTTCGCCGTCAGCTACGTCGTGGTTCGTCTCATCGGCCTGGGCGTGCAGGCCTGGGTGATCGGCTCCGATCAGATGGATTCGGTTGTGAGATGGGCCTCTCTCTCGTTCATCGGCATCGGTCTCGTGCTGATCGGTGGCTTCGTCACTCCTGAGCTGCGTGTTTGGCTATGGCTCGGTGCGCTCATGGCGGACCTGGCCAGTGCAGTCAGGGCGGGCCGGGGGGTATGGGTACTCGAGGCGGGCCACTTCGCCGAACGACATGGTCTCATCGTGATCATCGCACTCGGCGAGTCGCTGATTGCGGCCGGGGTGGCTTCGAGTGAAGTCGAGAGAGGGCTGATGTTCGCAGTCACCACCGCTGGAGCGGTCGTCGCGACCTGTGCCCTGTGGTGGACCTATTTCGGGACACTGCACGGTCGCCTCGAAGAGCGAATGGCGGAGCAGACCGACACCACTAGAGGAGCATTTGCCAGAGATGTCTTCTCGTTCTGGCATGCCGCCGTCGTCGCCGGTGTCATCGGTGTCGCTGTCGCCTTCGAAGAGGCGATCGCCCATCCAGACGAGGCGCTGAGCATCGGCGCCGCCCTCTCCCTCA
>DASUUP010000427.1:0-6223 GCA_036373995.1 Acidimicrobiia bacterium | reverse complement strand
CGCCGACATGTCGGTCTCGATCCTCGATTCTCCAGAGGGAGCCGAGCTGCTCGCCCACTTGGGCGCGATGACGTCCCGTTTCGAGGAGGGTCTGGTCGGCGGAGGATTCGAGACGATTCCTGGTCCTCATCCTGTCGTGCCGCTCATGGTCCGTGACACCGAGAAGACCGCGGCCCTCGTCTCGCACTTGTTCGACAACGGGGTCCTCGCCACCGGTCTCAACTTTCCGGTGGTTCCCAAGGGTGACGAGGAGATCCGCTTCCAGGTCAATGCCGACCACACCGAAGCAGACATCGACTACGTGTTGACCGTGCTCCGCGACTTCGCCTGAGGGCGAATCAGTCGCGTCTCCGGTAGCTGATGTTCCAGAGGTCGTTCCAGGTCTCCCCGCCGTCACGGCTACCCTGCCACGCCCACTCCAAGGAGTCGTCCGCTATGTCGCTGAAGACCATTCGTTGCACCACCGTCTCGCCATCGCGCTCTGACGGCTCGGTGCGCAGCTCCATTGTCTTCCCGTCGAACGACCCCGTGAACGCCAGGTACCCACCCGCACTGTCGACCCATGTTTGGCGCCACATGCCCGCCTTCTCGTCGTACACCGACACACTGTGCCCTCGAAAGCTGGCGTCGTCGGTCGTGAAGTTCTCCTCGATGACGCAGTCGCCGAAGAGTTTGGTGATTCGGTTGTAGCCGGTCTGACGCTCCCCTTGTTCGCCGCCGGCCTGCTCGGCGGGCCAGGAGAGGTCCCATTCGCCCAGCCAGAAGTCGAGCTGGCGCGCCTTGGGGCTGGCGCAGGGTTGGGCCGGGCTGGTCAAGAGGCGGCCTCTTCCACCACGACGAGCACTTCGCCTGCCTCGACCTGATCACCTGCCGCACACGACACCGACGTGACCTCGCCTGCGTGAGGCGAGCGGAGGGTGTGCTCCATCTTCATCGCCTCCATCACTACGAGGACCTCGCCATCACCGACCGAATCTCCTGTGGACACTTCGACCTTGATGACCTTGCCTGGCATCGGTGCGTGAAGCGAGCCCACCTGATCCTCGGCGTCACGGCTCGGGAACCTGGGAACCACGTCGAGCCGAGCCGGCCCGATCCGGGAGTCGACGTATCTGAGGTCCCCGTATCGAGACACTTCCAACTCGCTCTCCTGATCACCGACACGAAGCCGGACCGACCCGGCGGTGGCTTCGTCCACGGTGACGGTCCCGACCCCATCCAGCGGAAACAGTCCGGTCATGGAGTAGCCGATCCGGTGTTCCCCGTGGTCGCCTATGTACGAACGCTGCTGCAGCTGACTAGGGGAATTCCTCCAGCCGGAGGGGATGCTGGCCAGGACGCCGTCATCAGACCGCTCATGGGCCTGATCGGCAACGGCGGCGGCGAGAGCGGCGAGCCGCTCCCCGGGTTCGTCCAACAGCGGTGTCCCCAACTCTGCGCCGTCGTTCCGCTGCAGGAAGTGGGTGTCGGTCTCGCCTGAGAGGAACTCGGGGTGCTCGAGAATCCGCACCAGGAGCGCCCGGTTGGTGGTAGACCCATGGATCCGTGCCTGCCGCAGGGCACTGGCGAGCAGTGCCGCCGCGCCCTGGCGTGTGGGTGCGTGGGCTATGACCTTGGCGATCATGGGGTCGTAATGCACCGACACGGTCGAGCCGGCGGCGACACCGGCGTCCACACGCAAGCCATCGAGGTCGGGGAACTCGAAGCGGTGGATGTCGCCGGTCACCGGGAGGTAGTCGTTGAGGGGATCTTCGGCATAGAGCCGTGCCTCGATCGCATGGCCCTGGATGCGCGGGCCCTTGTCCGGCAGCGGCATCCCGCCGGCGATCTCTATCTGCAGCCGGACGAGATCGAGGCCCGTGATCATCTCGGTCACGGGATGCTCCACCTGGAGCCTGGTGTTCATCTCGAGGAAGTAGAACGAGCCGTCTTGGTAGAGGAATTCAACCGTGCCCGCACCTACGTAGTCGACGGCGTTCGCCGCGGCGACGGCGGCTTGGCCCATCGTGGCTCGGGTGGCGGCGTCGAGCGCAGTGGACGGCGCCTCTTCGACGATCTTCTGGTGGCGTCGCTGGATGGAGCACTCCCGCTCGTGCAACGAGATGACGCGTCCCTCGCCGTCGCCGAACACCTGGATCTCTATGTGACGGGGAGCCGTGAGGTACTTCTCGAGGAAAACGGTGTCATCACCGAATGCGTTTGCGGCTTCACGGCGGGCCGACTCCACGGCGTCGGTCAGCTCGGCGTCCGAGTCGACGATGCGCATCCCCTTGCCACCACCTCCTGCCGATGCCTTGACCAAGACGGGGAAGCCCAGGGACATGGCCGCACTCCCCACTGTGGACAGTCCCTCGGGGTCTACCGAAGGCAAGGTGGGGACCCCGGCCTCCTCCATGAGCCGCTTCGACTCGAGCTTGGAGCCCATCAACTCGATGGACTCCGGTGAGGGCCCGATCCAGATGAGCCCTGCGGCGCCAACCTCTCGGGCGAAGTGGGCGTTCTCGGAGAGGAAGCCATAGCCGGGATGGATGGCGTCGGCGCCGGTCTCCTTCGCGGCCGCCAGGACGGCCTCGACGTTCAAGTAGGTCTCGGCCGGCGAAGTACCCGGCAACAGAACCGCCTCGTCCGCCTCTTGCACGTGGGGCTCTCCGTCGTCGGCGTCGGAGAACACGGCGACGGTGGAAATCCCCATGTCCCGGCATGTCCTGAAGATGCGCCGGGCGATCTCACCCCGGTTGGCGACGAGAACCTTCGAGATCATCTGTGGCAAGGCTACAGGTTGGCAATCGGTTAGAAATCGGGCCGCCGGGTAGACTTCTCCGCATGGACAGCGAGACGAAGTCTCGGGTCGACAGCGAGGCTTCGCCGCGACACGAGGTGGCCCCGGAGGAGGTCCGAGACACCAAACAGCCGCGTCGTCGATTCCCCATCTTCTCGACGGCGATCCTCGTGATGGTGGTCGGGCTCGCCCTGCTCACATTCTGGGGGGTGCGCACCGTCATCAACGCCATCCCCACCCCCGGCGACATAGCCAACGTCTTCGAGCCCGAGCCCTATGAGGAGATCGGGCCGGCAACCATCACCGCGATCCGCGATCTCGCCCAGCTGACGACGGTGGAATCTGTTCAGTACACGATCGTCGAGAAGGGCACCGATGCCGGTTGGCTCGCCTGGGCTCGCGGCGACTCGCTCCGGATGTTCGCGGTGGCGCGCATCGGGGCCGGCGTCGATCTCGCACAGCTCACCGTCCGCGACATCGAAGTGGGCGATGACGGTGTGGTCGAGATGACCGTTCCTGCCGCGGAGATTCAATACGTCGATCCCGACGAGGGCGCCACCCAGGTCCTGGAGCGTGACGTTGGCATCTTCACCAGCGGGGATCCCGGCCTGGAGTCGGACGTACGGCGCATCGCCGACGAGGTCCTGGTCGAGAATGCGATCGACGAAGGGATACTCGATCGCGCAGAGACCAACGCCCGGTCTGTCCTCACCGACTTCCTACTGAGTGTGGGCTACACGGACGTGTTGGTCGAGTTCGAAGACCCGTCCCAGGACTCGTAAGCACACCCTCACATCCGGAAGACTCCGAAGCGATCGGTTCCCTTGACCGGTCCGGAGTGAATGGCAGAAAGCGCGATCCCCAGAACGGTTCGAGTGTCTCGAGGATCTATCAATCCGTCGTCGCGAACACGAGCCGTCGAGAAGTAGGCCTGCTCCGACTCCTCCATCTCCGCCATCAGCTCTGCGTTGCGCTGGGCGTCGGCCTCCTCGTCGAACTCCAACCCGCGGGACTCGGCGGACTGCCGGGCCACGATCGACATGACCCCGGCGAGCTGTTTCGGTCCCATCACCGACACCTTGTGGTTGGGATACCCGAACACGAATCTCGGCTCATAGGCGCGTCCCGACATCCCATAATTGCCGGCTCCGTAGGACACCCCGGCCATCAGCGAGATGTGGGGAACCTCCGAGTTGGCTACGGCATTGATCATCTTGGCCCCATCTTTGATGATCCCGGCCTGCTCGTAGTCCTTGCCGACCATGTAGCCGGTGGTGTTGTGGAAAAAGACGATCGGCGTGTCGTATCGGTTGCAGAGTTGGATGAACTCGGTGGTCTTCTTCGCCTCTTCGCTGAAGATCACACCTTGCTGGTTTGCTATCACGCCGATGGGGTAGCCGTGCAGCGACCCCCATCCGTTCAGAATCGAGGTTCCGTACACGGCTTTGTACTCCTCGAACTCCGATCCGTCGACGGTGCGGGCGAGAATCTCCCTCATGTCGAACGGCACCCTCAAGTCGCTCGGGATCACACCCAGGACCTCATCGGGATCGTAGATGGGGTCGGCGGCCTCCTTGGTGGGCCCGTATCCCTCCTTGCGCCAGTTGAAGTGACCGACGATGTCGCGGCCCATGCGGATCGCCTCGTATTCGTCGTCGGCGAAATAGTCCGACAGCCCGGAGATCTTGGAGTGCATCTCGGCACCGCCGAGCTCCTCGTCGGTCGACTCCTCACCCGTTGCCATCTTGACGAGGGGAGGACCCCCGAGAAACACCTTCGCCTGGTCGCGAACCATGACCGCGTAGTCGCACATCGCCGGGAAGTAGGCGCCGCCTGCCGTCGAGCTGCCGAACACGAGGGCGACTGTCGGCACTCCCATCTTGGAGAGACGGGTCAGGTTGCGAAACCACTTGCCGCCCACGAGGAACACGTCGGCCTGATCGGGAAGGTCGGCCCCGCCGGACTCGACGAGACTGATGAAGGGGAGCCGGTTCTCCATGGCGATGTCCATGATCCGCAGCGACTTGGCCAACGTATATCGGTTGAAGACGCCGGCCTGGCTGGTGGGATCGTTGGCGAGGATGGCGCACTCCACTCCCTTGATGACGCCGATGCCCGTGACGACGTTTGCCCCGAGTGGCTTGTCGGTGCCCCATGCAGCCAGCGTCGACAACTCGAGGAAGGGAGAGTCTCGGTCGACGAGCAACTCGAGCCGCTCCCGGGCGAGCATCTTGCCACGCTCCCGGTGACGTTGGATGTACTTCTCCCCACCTCCGAGACGAGCTCGCGCTTGTAGCTCCTCGAACTCGGCGAGTTTCTCCTCCATGGCCGTTCGGTTGGCCCGGTATTCCTCGGAACGCGTGTCGAGTCGCGTCTTCAGGACCTGCATGGAGGTTGAGGGTAGTTAGAGCGTGCTCAGCCGCTGTGGACTGCGGACTCCTGGTAGGGCTCGAGCATGATGCACTCGCCAGGGCACTCTTCAGCGGACTCGATCACGTCGTCGATGAGCTGGTCCGGGACACGGGCGAGGCCACGGGCCCCATCAGGGGCATCCTCACCGTCGAAGACAACGGTGTTGTCGAAATGCTTCGACTCTTCCTTGACGACCCACAGGCCATCGTCTCGGCCCACGAACACGTCGGGGGTGATCTCCTCGCAGATACCGTCGCCGGTGCAGAGGTCTTGATCGATCCAAACCATTAGCTTGGTTGCGTCGGCCATACCCCCAAGTTAGATGGTCGGCGGTCACTACCCAATTCAGACAGGATCGAATATGCAGGAAGTTCTCGAACGCCTCCAGGCCCAGGTCGGCGAGGAAGTGGGCGTGAGCAATTGGTGGGAGATAACCCAGGAGAGGATCGACGCCTTCGCCGAAGCCACCGACGATCACCAGTTCATCCACGTCAACCCGGAGCTGGCGGCGCAGACGCCATTCGGGGGCACGATCGCCCACGGGTTCCTGACTCTTTCGATGTCTGTCCCCATGTCGACTGAGGTCGATCTCGACGTGGGCAGCCCGCTGATGGGCATCAACTACGGCCTCGACAAGGTGCGCTTCCCCGCACCCGTGCCGGTCAACTCCAAGATCAGACTGCGGGTGAGGCTCGACGAGGTCCACGAGGTCGCCGGAGGCATCCAGATCAAGCAAACGGTGACCACCGAGGTCGAAGGTCAGGAGAAGCCGGCGATGGTGGCCGAGCGTCTCACCCGGTTCTACTACTGAGCCCAAACGCGAACCCAGCAACACCTGACGCCTGGCGGCGACGCCCTTGTGGATGAAAATTGGTGGTCGGAGTGCACAGTGTTGCGTTTCCGCAACGAAGTGCACGCGGGTTCCGTGGTTGAGGGACTTCATTTACATCCCACCGCACAGCGGGGCTCACGACGTGGGTTGGTCGTTTGGGTCAAGCCGCGGAGTCGATTGGCATGGCCCCGAGCGTCACC
>DASUUP010000426.1:0-2667 GCA_036373995.1 Acidimicrobiia bacterium | reverse complement strand
GTCGAGGAATCGTCGACGCCGGATACGACGAGCCCTCCCATCCGGTTTCACACGGCGTCGGGGCCCGGGCCCATGAGCCTCCGTGGCCTCACCAGGCGAGCCCGGGCGTCATGGAGCCGGGTATGGTCCTGGCCATCGAGCCCGGGACCTATTTCCCCGAAGGTGGGGGCTTGCGGCTCGAGGACAACTTCCTCATCACTTCGGACGGCAATGAGAAACTGTGCAGCTATCGGGATGATTTTCGGAAATGATCGATAGAACCAAGGTGTGGACGGGCGACCTCAACGAGCGCACCGTCGATACGAGCCCATTCGAGAGCATCGGAGTTGTCGGTCTGTATGACTCGACACTCCGTGACGGGGAGCAGACGGTCGGAGTGGCCCTCGGTCCCGAGGTCAAGCTGGAGATCGCCAAGGCACTCGACGAGTTGGGCATCGACCGGATCGAAGCCGGCTTCCCGATGGTGTCGGCCGGGGACGCCGAAGCTTACGAGCTGATCATGGCGGCAGGTCTCCGGGCCGAGATCTGGGGCTTTTCCAGGGCCTTGCGGCCGGACGTCGACCAACTCGTCTCCCTTGGAGTGCGTCATGCGGTGATCGAGTCTCCGGTGAGTGACGGCAAGCTCTCCGCCTACGGCATGAGCCGCGAGAAAGTCACGGACAGGATCACCGACGCCGTCTCCTATGCCACCGCCGAGGGGATCAATGTCTGTTTTTTCGGCGTCGATGGCACCCGAGCCGATCTCGACTTCCTAGGCGAGATCTATAGAGCCTCGGTCGAAGCCGGTGCCACCGAGGTTGCGATCGTGGACACGTTGGGAATTGCCTCCCCGGAGGCGGCAGCCTTCCTTGTCAGGAGCTGCCGGGACTGGGTCGGTCCCGACGTGCCGATCCACTGGCATGGCCACAACGACTTCGGGCTGGCCACAGCCTGCAACCTGGAAGCGGTCCGAGCAGGAGCCACCTGGATCCAGGGAACCATCAACGGCATGGGGGAGCGGGCGGGTAATGCAAACCTCGGCGAGTTCGCCCTGGCGCTCGAGGCGATCTACCACGGGACCACCAATCTGAATTTTGGCAAGCTCGTCGAAGTCGCCCACTTGATACAGGAGCTGTCGGGATACCAACTCGAGCCGTACAAGCCGGTAACGGGCGAAAACCTCTTCCGGCGGGAGAGTGGTGCCGTGGCGAGCCAGTTCCACGACCCACCTGCGGTGGAGCCGTACTCGTCTGAACTCGTGAATGCCAGCCGGAGCATCGTGCTGGGCAAGAAGAGCGGTCTCGCCAGCATCGAGATCAAGCTCGACGAGTTGGGATTGCAGTTGCCCGAGGATCGGCGGGGCGATCTGCTCTCAGCCGTCAAGGAGATCGGATCGTCCCAGCGGCGACTGGTGAGCGATGAGGAGTTTCGCGGGCTCGTAGAGCAGATGTCGTGACCTTCGAGCGGGTCTGTGTCGTAGGAGCCGGCACCATCGGCAGTCTGTGCGCCGCCCACATCGCCCAGGTGGCTGAGGTCTCGGTACTGGTGCGCCGGGATGAGCACGCCAAAGCGTTGAACGAGAACGGTCTTCGGGTCAGCGGCAAGTCGGAGCTCGTTTCTGAGGTGTCTGCTACCACCGACCCCTCCCGGCTTGCCGACGCCGACCTGGTGATCTTGGCCACCAAGGCCACTCAACTGGAGGAGGCGGTCGCACCGCTGGGCGGACGTTTCCCCGATGCGGTCTTCATGACGATCCAGAACGGGATCGGTGCCGAAGAGGTGGTCGCCCGTCACGGAGATTGGCCGATCGTGTCCTCGGTCACGTTCATGAGTGGCACCCGTCGCTCCGACGACCACATCGAGTACGAGCTGGACACGGCGACGTGGATGGGCCCGTACCACCCCAGCGGGATCCCTCAAAACGTGGTGGACAGCGTTGGCGAGACGTTCACGGACGCCGGCCTGAAGGTGGCCGTGCTCCCAGACCTTCGCCCTGCACAGTGGTCGAAGCTCATCTTCAACTGCGTGGTGAACGGGGTGGCGGCGGTCACCGACTTACCTCACGTCCGCCTGTTCGCCCTGCGCGACTCCGAATCCGACCTCGGTCACTTCGTCTGGGACGTGATGGCCGAAGGGAAAGCGGTCGCGGCGGCCAAGGGCATCGAGTTGTTCGAGGACCCCTGGGAGATGAATGTCGAGGCGGTCTCCCACGGGCAAACCGACTACGACGAGTACGCCCACGTGCCTTCCATGCTGGCCGATATCAGGTCGGGTCAGCCGACCGAGGTCGACTTCATCCTCGGCTCGCTGGTCCGTGAAGCCCACCGCGCCGGGGTGGACGTGCCTCTGGCAACGGCTCTGTACCGGCTGGTCAAGGCCAGGGAGGTCGCCGCTCGGGCACAGGGAGGCGCCAGGTGAGAATAGGCGTCATCGGATGTGGAGCCGTGGGCAGCCTGTTCGCCGCTCACCTTGGCCAGCTCCAGGATGTGGAGACTTGGGTCTACGACGTCGACGAGAGACATGTGACGGCGATCAATTCGAACGGGCTCCGACTGACCGGGGTGGGCGAGGTCCATTCCAGGCCCACGGCGACGACCGACCCGGACGCGTTGCCGCCCCTCGAATTCGGCATCGTCGCCACCAAGGGCATGCACACCGAGCCGGCCATCCGCGCAACGGCCCCTGCCT
>DASUUP010000425.1:0-6333 GCA_036373995.1 Acidimicrobiia bacterium | reverse complement strand
GACATGCTCCAGATCGGCGCGCGCAACATGCAGAACTTCAGGCTGCTCTCGGAGGTCGGCGCCCAGCCGAAACCGGTCCTGTTGAAGCGCGGCATCTCTTCGTCGATCGAGGAGGTGCTCTTGGCAGCCGAGTACATCGCCTCGGCCGGCAACACCAGGGTCATCCTCTGTGAGCGGGGTATTCGCACGTTCGAGAACGCCACCCGCAACACGTTCGATGTGAGCGCGGTGCCCGTGCTCAAGCAGAAGACCCACCTGCCGGTCATCGTCGACCCCAGTCACGCCGCCGGCGATCGATCCCTGGTTCCAGCCCTCGCCGCTGCCGGTGTCGCCGCCGGAGCCGATGGCGTTCTCGTCGAGGTCCACAACGACCCGGAGAACGCCTTGAGTGATGGGCCGCAGAGCCTCACCCTCCCCGGCTTCACCTCGATGATGGGCCTCCTCAAGGGGGTCGCCGACGCGGTGGGCCGCTACATCGCCTGAGCCCAGACCATTCTGTGCCGGTCCAAGGCAACACAATTGCCACAAACCCGCACAGAACGGTGTCGAACCACGGAATTTGCGACCACCTGTAACGTTGACAGGGACCGATGACAGCGATCAAAGATCTGGTTCGGCTTGGGTTCCCGTGGGAGGGGTTCGATCCGTTCCTCTTCACGGTCCATCACGTCGACCAATATCCCGCCGGAAACGACGTGCTCGGACCGGCCGTCTCTCTGCACGGACGCAACATCGGGTCCGACTTCTCCTATCGGGATGGCTGGAGCATGTATCACGGGGCGACGGTCCCCGGCTTCCCCCAACATCCGCACCGGGGATTCGAGACGGTCACGGTGGTGCGACGAGGCTACGTCGACCACTCGGACTCATTGGGCGCCACCGCCCGCTACGGCGAAGGTGACGTCCAGTGGCTGACGACCGGCAGCGGGATCATGCATGCCGAGATGTTCCCGCTTCTCGACGCCGAGGGAGACAACCCGCTCGAGCTCTTCCAGATCTGGCTCAACCTCCCCCCGGAGTCGAAGATGGTCGACGCCTACTTCGGGATGCTCTGGAGCGAGGCGATCCCCAAGATCGCGCCGGTGAAAGGTGTCACGATCGACGCCATCGCCGGGGGTCTCGGCGACGAGCGCCCACCGGCGCCGCCTCCCGACTCCTGGGCGTCGCAGGCAGACACCGACTTCGCCATCTGGCTCGTCCGATTGGAGCCCGGCGCCTCTTGGGAGCTTCCGGCGGCGAATGCCGGAACGAACCGCACGTTGTACTGCTTCATCGGTGACGATCTCACCGTCGACGACACCTCGGTGACCAACGACGTCGGTGTCCGGCTCGACCCATCCGCGAGCCCGCGGATACGGAACAGCGGAGGCCCGGCGGAACTCCTCATGCTCCAGGGAAAGCCGATAGGGGCACCCGTGTTCCAGATGGGCCCGTTCGTGATGAACAGCGCCGAAGAGCTTCGTCAGGCCGTGGACGACTACCGGCGCACCCAGTTCGGTGGCTGGCCTTGGTCGGGCCCCGACCCGGTCCATGCCCGGGGTGAAGGGCGATTCGCGCTGCATGCCGACGGCAAAGTGGAGTATCGCGACCGCCAGAAGGTGTGAACGGGGCGAGATCCGAACCTCCGGTTCAGGGGCCCAAATATGGATCAGTGAGCCTCGAGAAGTGGCAACCCGGTATCGCAGGACTCGTTCTTGAGGCGCTGTGACCCACATCCGGGTCTGGCAACCGGAGGTTCGCGGTATCAGAAGGGTTCGAGAAACAGCGAACCGATCGCCGAGCACCGACGCATGGTGTATGAGGGTCCGGAGAAAGTGCTCCGCCCGACCACGTACAACCCGAGTGCCTAGGCGATCACCATCCCGGTGAGTGCCCCGATCCAGAGCAGGCTTTCGATGCCGAGGATGTTGCTCAGTCGGTTCCCCGCCACCGTCGCCTCGACCCGATCTCCGGCGATCACGGCTTCCTGCAACTTCTTCGAAGCCGGACGTCCAAACACGGCGCCGACAACGATGGCGACCACGACGAGGGTCGCCCCGATCCACACCCCGAAGCCAACGGTGGAGGCATCGACGGCATAAGCGAGACCAACTCCGGCAGCGAGGGTCCCGAGTCCCGTGACTATGCCTATGCGCTCCGCTCGCCTGAAACGTGCGACGAACGCGCCGGCTCCCTCCGGTGCGGCCTTGGCCGAGGCTCTGATGTCACCCGGTATGAGCAGCTTGTGGCCGAACCAGGCCGCAGCCAAGGCGATGTGGAGGACGGTGAGAGTAACGACCATCGGTGGGCAGACTCTACGCACCGAAAGCCCGGCGAACGGGTCAAGCGTGGGTCTTCCCTCGATGACGGGCTGCCACCTGTTCGCGGGCACTCCTGTCGAGATCGGCTACTTCCTCGGGCCTGTCGGACGGCGGCGAAATCGGGGGGTGATCCCGGATACCCGCTGAACCACAAAGCGGCAGAATGTCGGAGATGAGCTTCCTCGATCGCGCTCGGGAGATGGCTGATGCGACACCGGCGAGTCGCAACCGCGTCGTCGACCTGGTTCGGGTCGCCTCGATACTCGTCGTCGTGTTCGGGCACTGGCTCATGGCGGCCATCACATTCGAAGATGGGGAGATCGTCCCCGGGCACCTGCTCGAGCTGGCCGACTGGACGCATCCCCTGACCTGGGTCTTCCAGGTCATGCCGCTGTTCTTCTTCGTCGGCGGCTACTCCAACGCGCTCTCGTGGCGATCGGCCCGAAGACGTGGAGAGCCGTATGGAGCCTGGCTTCGGGCCCGGCTCCGTCGGCTGGCCTTGCCTGTCGTCCCGCTCCTCGTCGTCTGGATGGTCGGAGGCTGGGCCGGTATCAGACTCGGCCTCGATTGGGAGATGTTGCAGCTGGCGTCCCGGGTGGCTCTGGTCCCCACATGGTTCCTTGCCGCCTATGTCGTGATCGTCACCCTCGCTCCTCCCGCGCTTTGGCTCTGGGAGCGGATCGGCTGGTGGTCGATATTCGGCGGCATCTTCCTTGCCGGTCTGGCCGACATCCTCTCCATTGGCGCCGGGGTGGTGTGGGTGGGATTCCTCAACTACGTGTTCGTTTGGGGCACCGTCCATCAGGTGGGCTACGCCTGGGTCGATGAGCATCTCGCCGGGCGAAATCGAAGGGTGCTGCTGGCCTTCGTCGGCCTTTTCACCACAGTCACGTTGGTGCGCTACGGCCCGTACCCGGTGGCGATGGTCGGGCTCGACACCGCACAGATCACCAACTCGTACCCGCCCCGGGTCACGTTGACTCTCCTCGGTCTCTTCCAGGCCGGAACGATCCTGCTGCTCGAGCCCACCTTGAGCCGGTGGATGAGCCGACCCCGACCCTGGACTGCCGTGGTTGCGATCAGCTCGCGCATCATGACCCTCTTTCTGTGGCACCTGACGGCGATGGTCATTGTGATCGGCCTCGGTCTCATCACCGATGGGTGGGGATTCGGGATCGAGCCGCTGTCGACGACATGGTGGCTCACACGACCACTCTGGTTTGCGGTGCTGATCATCCCAACCGCGCTGCTCATCGTGATCTTCGGCCGCTACGAGCGCCCGGAAAGCGATCCCAGGCCTGCCCCCCCATGGTGGCGCCCGGCTCTGGCGGTAGCGCTGATCTGTACCGGCCTCGGCCTCCTCGCCGCGATAGGTATCGCTGACGAGGAAGGTCTCAACGGCCTGGTGTTGAGCCTCCCGATCGTGGGGGTTGTAGTCGGTGGCGTGTCACGTCTTCCCTGGAGCCGCGAGCCTGCTGCGGTTTGAGCTATCGGATCAGGTGGCGCGTGCGATGCGTCCGTCGTCGGGGAGAATCGCTCCGATGATCCAGCCCACGATCGACACCACGATCGAGGCCAGGAACGTGTCCCAGAAGAAGCCGTCCGAGGTGAGCCCCAGGTCGAATACGCCGGACAGCCAGACGGAGAATTGGAGGACCAGGGCGTTGACCACGATCAGGAACAGACCAAGCGTCAAGACGATGATGGGGAGGCTGAGCAACCTCAGGATCGGCTTCACGATGGCGTTGGACAGACCGACGATGGCTGCGACGATCAGGAATTGCCACCACTCCCCGGTGAACTCGAAACCGTCTATCAACCACACCGCCACCCATACGGAGGCGGCCGTCCCGAGCAAGCTGATCAAGAAACCCATGGGTCCAGACTATCCAAGTCGGCCCGGGCCGTGCGGAGTATTCACGACGCAACCACGGCGATGGCCTGCAACTCGAGCACGAGGCGAGGGTCGGTTGCCAGACGGACCACCTCCACGGATGTGCTCGCAGACCTGTGGTCGCCCAGGTATTCGCCCATCACCCGGTTGATGGCGTCCTGGTTCTTGTCTTGGTCGACCATGAAACGGATCAACTGCACGATGTCGGTCAGTTCTCCGCCGGCGGCCTCGATCACGGCTCTCAGGTTGTCCATTGCCATCGCCGCCTGCTCGCCCGGGTCGTCCGGGATGTTGGCGAACTCGGCGGGCTGATGCGGGTGGGAGTGGTAGATCGGTGCGGCGGTGACCCCCGAGGCGAAGACCAGCGAGCCGCCGGTCACCTTCAACGCAGGCGTGTACGGCATGTTCCATTTCGGGTCGTTGCCGGGCGTGTGAATGTGCTCGACGTTGGGGCGGGGCATAAGGCCTTTCTCTCGTGGGGAGATCGTCAAGATAACGAATACCGACTCACGCAGAGTGACCGGTTGGCGCCGGTTCGATCTCGCCGGTTCGATCTCCAGGAAATTCTCATAAGTGTGACTACACGGTGTAGCCCGATTGTGTAGTGTCGCTGAACAGCTTCCGGCGTGAGTCCCGTGAGGAGGATGACGGATGAACAAAACCAAGACATGGAGATACCTCGCGATCGTCACCGTATTGACGCTGCTCGTGGCAGCCTGTGGCGGCGACGGCGAAGGAACCGACACGACAGAGGGCGCCCCTGACACCACGGAGGCGCCATCGGACACGACAGGCACGACCGCACCGATGACCGATACCACAGGAGCCAGCGGGGAGCCCGAGGGTGACCCAATAGTCGTCGGTGGTTCGCTGTCTCTCACCGGGTTCCTGGCCCCGACCGCAGCAATTCATGAAGCGGTGGGTGAGGTCTTCGTCGAGAGAATCAACGCGCAGGGTGGTTTACTCGGACGTCCGGTGGAGTGGCAGGTGCTCGACGACGAGTCCGCTCCTGATCAGGCCGCCGCCTTGTACGAGCGTCTGATCACCGAGGACGAGGTCGACCTCGTCATCGGCCCATATGGCACGGGCAACATCACGGCAGCGATGGCCGTGGCCGAGCGCTACGGGTACGTGTTCCCGCATCACACCGCCAGCCTGACATACGAGTACACGTACGCCTGTCACTTCAGCTCGTGGTCGACCGGTCTGCACCCGAACATCACGAACCCCAACCTGGTGTACGACGCAGTCGAGAGCAGCGGTAACACGCCGGAGACGATCGGATTCGTCATCAACGAGTTCCCTGGCACGCAATTCATCGCCTACGGCGAGCCGGGCACCGATGAGGGTGGCGCAGTCTCCGAGGCCGAAGACCGTGGCTACGACGTGGTGCTGGAAGTCAGCTTCCCGACGGCGATCACCGACTGGGCGCCGATCGCTGCTCAGGTCGCCGATGCCGACCCCGACTTCCTCTACATCGGCGGGCTCGGTGTCAACGCCGCCGACCTGATCACGGCCATGAACGCCATCGACTATTCGCCGAGGGGCATGTTCACCCAATGGGACGCACCCGGCCCGTTGCTCGGGACCGAGGGCTCCGACGGCATCATGTCGGTGACGATCTTCGAGGAGCACCCGCCGTTCACCGATGATCCCGAAGCGGTCGAAGTCGCCACTTTGATCGACGCGGCTCTGGCTGATGCAGGTATCCCGTACAACAAGGTGGAGACACAGGCCGCCGCCTCGTGGACTGCTTGGGAGTACCTCCAGCAGGCCGCCGAAGGTGCGGGCAGCCTCGACCAGCAGGAGATGTGTGACTATCTGGTGGAGAATGGGGCACAGACCCTGTTCCACGGTGACATCGAGTTCAACCCGAACGAGCAGAACTACTTCGTCGACCTGTCCAAGGTGAAGCAGATCCAGGACGGTGACTGGTATGTCGTGTACCCAGAAGAGTTCGCAGCTCCGGATCGCTCGGCGACCTACCCGATAAACGAGTGACTACTTGGGCCGGCCGCTTTCCGGCGGCCGGCCCGAAGTAGGGTCCGTTACGTCCCCGAATCGAGGATTGTCAAAGCGTGGATCTACTCGTCCAGGGCATCGTCACGGGCGCTCTCATAGGCGGTCTGTATGCCCTGA
>DASUUP010000424.1:0-2079 GCA_036373995.1 Acidimicrobiia bacterium | reverse complement strand
TCTTGCCCGACGTCTCTTCGAGCTGGTCGAGAGCCCGTCCCATGCTTGCCGTGTCGGTGCCGAACCGCTTCATCATCGCCTCCGCTGCACCCTTCTCCAGCACGAGGCCCCGAGCTTGGACTTCCTCATCCAGCCACTGTGAGGCCTGCCGCTCCCACATCTTCTTCACCGAGACTGTCTGTCCACCCAGCTGTCGGACTGCTTTGGGAACCGCGCCGCCATAGACCAAGGCGACTTCGATCGTGGCCAAGTCGGCACCTTGGAGGAGTTCGGCGAGCGTCTCGACCTCGGCTTTCTGGAGATTCTCCGCGTCCACCAGCTGCAGACCCTGGGTGCCGCCGAAGAGGGACCCCGACTGCAGGAGAGGGATCATCGGCTCCAACTCGGCACGCAGTGAGCCGTCGCCGTCTTCGCCGGCCCCTCGCCCCGGGACATCGATGCGCACCACCAGATCACGAGCCACGTCGTGTTGGACCATGTGGGCCGTGGCGACCTCCAGCATCTGTTCGCGCTCGCCAGGTCCGGGGTTTGATGGACCGGTGATGATCAGCAGGGACATGGCACCAACGTAGTCACGGGCTCCGACCAAAAAGTCGGACGATGTCACAGGCCATTGCCACGTCGTGGACGCGAATGATGTCTGCCATGTGCTCCAAGGCGAGACCCATGTACACCGCAAGACGATGACCGTCCCGCTTTCTCGGTATCGGGATCAACAGGGGCTTGTCGAGAGAGTGAAGATGATCCGAGCCGGCGATGACCTCGAGCTGCATTCGCGAATAGGCCTCGTAGTCACCTCGGTAGTTGAGGGCGATACCTGGGTCGAGGATCACGTTGTGGATGCCGTCCGCGGCCAGTTCCTCCAACAACACGCGGAACCCAGCAGCGGTGCGTCGCGCTTTGTCTTCTCTGATCTCTACTTCACCGACGCTGTGGGGATTGGCCCCCTCGACGTAGACGGCAACGGCGGCGACGCCTGACCGACGCACCTGATCTCTCATCGCGGGATCTGCCAGCCCTCCGGTGTCATTGACGATGACGGCACCGGCTTGTACCGCCGCTTCGGCGACCTCGGGTTTCCAGGTGTCGATCGCCACGGCATGACCCTCTGCTGACAATGCCTCGATGGCCGGGACGACACGGGATATCTCGTCGGCGGCCTCGACGGTGGGGTTGTCGTAATGGGAGGACTGACCCCCGAGATCGATCAGGGATGCGCCCCACTGTCGGTACCTATCAGCCATGGCCAGGACCTCGTCGACCGAACGAGCGATGGTGTGGGCGTTCTTGGACTCGGGTGAGACGTTGATGACTCCCATGACGTGGGTGACACCACTGAGAGGGAGCGTGTGGTCGCCTAATTGGAGCAGGTCGGGCACCACCCGAGGTTACGACAGATCGACCCGACCCAGTTCTGCGAGGATCTTCTTCCGGTAACCGAAACTTCCCCCCACAGAGCCGATTCAGGTCCAGGTCGCGCGGTCGATGGGCTCCACAGCTACTTTGAGACGATCGTGGTCGATGTTGTCGGCGGCACCGTGAGCGGGTCTCACCGGGCCAGGCGGGTCGCTTCGCTAGGAGGTTTGGGCAATGACCGAGGACAGCCGATTTCTCACCGGAGTCAACTACTGGCCGAGACGCAAGGCGATGTACTGGTGGTCGGAGTTCGACGGGGTGGAGGTGGCCGACGAGTTCGACACCATCGCCTCGTTGGGCATGGACCTGGTGCGCATCTTCTTGCTCTGGGATGACTGGCAGGTGAGTCCTGACACGGTTTCTTCGGAGCGCCTTCGCGATCTCGCCGAGGTCTGTGACATCGCCTCGGATCGTGGGCTCGGGCTCGATGTGACCTTTTTCACCGGACACATGAGCGGACCCAACTGGGCGCCTGGCTGGATGCTCGAACCGGATGCCCCCCGGCACGCCTCGCCCCACGTGCGGCAAGTAGTGAGCGGTGGCCGGGTGGTCGACACCCCCTATCGGAACATGTTTGATGATCCTGTGGCCCTCGATGCCGAGCGTCTCCTCGTCGAGACCGTGGTCGGCGAGTTTCGTGACCACGAGGCAATCTGGATGTGG
>DASUUP010000423.1:0-10316 GCA_036373995.1 Acidimicrobiia bacterium | reverse complement strand
GATGGCAAGTGCGACCATCGTTGCCGGTGTGGCAGGACGAATTCTCGGAGGGGTCGGCAGTCGCACGACCATGCCGCGATGGTTACCCCGAGTCGCGCTCCTGTTGATGTCAGCGGTCCCTTTCGTCCTGTTCTTCTATCTCAACCGCACCGTTCCGCTGGAAGATTGGGAAGGGTTTTATTTCAACATCACCTCCGCGATTGCAGGGATCATTCTCTGCTTTCCCCTAGGAGTCCTGCTGGCGCTGGCCAGAAGGTCGAAGCTGCGACTCCTTCAGGGTCTGTCCGTTGCCTACATCGAGTTCGTCCGCGGCGCACCTCTGTTCGTCCTCTTGCTCATGGCCAACGTGTCGCTCGAATTCTTCGTCCCGGCCTCGATTGCCCCGTCCAAGGTGATCCGGGCCATCGTGGTCTTCACCATCTTCACCGCTGCCTACCTCGCCGAGATCGTCCGGGGCGGCCTGCAATCGGTGCCTCGGGGACAGGAGGAGGCAGCCAAGTCTCTCGGGCTCAGCCCGACCAAGCAGATGGGCCTCATCGTGCTCCCGCAGGCCCTGCGAAACGTGATCCCGGCTCAGATCGGCCAGTTCATCTCGCTGTTCAAGGACACCACCCTCGCCGGGCTGGCGCTGGGTATTCTCGACCTTCTCAACGCTGCCCAAGCAATTACACAACAGGAGGCCTTCCGCGGCCAGGGCCTGATCATCGAGACCCTCGTGTTCGTAGGCTTCGTGTTCTGGGTCGGATCGTTCACCATGTCCCGTGAGAGTCAACGTCTGGAGAGACGGTTAGGAGTAGGTACACGATGACCACTGAGCAAGTTTTCGCCGATGCCACCCAGGCCGTCGGCGAGCCGATCATCGAACTGGAGCGTGTCGACAAGTTCTTCGGTGCCTTCCAGGCTCTGAAAGACATCAACCTCAAGGTGGGCCGTCAAGAGGTAGTGGTGGTGATCGGCCCGTCCGGATCAGGCAAATCGACCCTGATCCGCTGCATCAACCGGCTCGAGGAGCACGACAGCGGGCGGATTGTCGTCGATGGCATAGAGCTCAGTGAAGACGTGCGCAACATCCAGGAGGTCCGCCGTGAGACCGGGATGGTCTTTCAGCAGTTCAACCTCTTCCCACACCTCTCGGTGATCGACAACGTCACCCTCGCCCCACGTCAGGTGAGACGGATGCCCAAAGACGAGGCCGAGAGGCTGGCAATGGAGATTCTGGAAAGGGTCCAGATCCCCGAGCAGGCACGGAAGTACCCCGGCCAGCTCTCCGGTGGTCAGCAGCAGCGAGTCGCCATCGCCAGATCTCTGGCCATGAAGCCCAAAGTGATGCTGTTCGACGAGCCCACGTCGGCTCTCGACCCCGAGATGATCAACGAGGTCCTGGACGCGATGAAGGACCTCGCCCGTGGGGGAATGACCATGATCGTGGTCACACATGAGATGGGCTTCGCTCGCGAGGTCGCCGACCGCGTCGTCTTCATGGCAGATGGCCAGATCGTCGAGGTAGGCCCACCCGAGCACTTCTTCACCAACCCCCAAGAAGACCGCACCAAACTCTTCCTCAGCCAAATCCTGTAACTGACAGCGAACCCGGGGTTCCTCGAACCGTATATGCCGGCCCAAATCCACTCATCTACGCCGGGACGGATGCCGCCGACTAAGGATGGGGCGGCCGTACCCTGCCCATCGCCGTGTCTCCCACAGCCTTCAAGATCGTTGCGGTGATCGGGGGTGGCCTCCTCGTCGGTCTGGTCGCATTCGGCCTGGTCCAGGTGGGAACGGCCGACGTCCCCGACGAAACCATCCCGGTCGCGGTGGAAACCACCTCCTCGACATCGTCGACCACGACTTCGAGTACCACCACCAGCACGTCGACCACCACGACAACGACGACCCCGCCGAAGGAGACACTCGTGATCCAGGGCACCGGCGACGTGAACCTCGACCCCGAGTACATCCCGGCCCTCGCCGCCAACGGGTATGACTACGCCTGGGCCGGCCTCGAGGGGCTCTTCCTCGAGGATGACCTCACCGTGGTCAACCTGGAGTGCGCCCCCACCGACACCCCGAATCCCCAGCCCAAGGAGTTTGTCTTCCGTTGCCCGACCGAATCTCTCGGCTCCCTGCACTCGGCCGGGGTCGAGGTGGCCAACATCGGGAACAACCACGGCGGCGATCACGGGAACAGCGGTTTCGTCGACGGACGTGCCAATCTGATAGCTGCAGGTGTTGCCCCGGTCGGCGCCGGCGCCGACCTCCTGGAGGCGGGCGCGCCAGCACTGTTCGAGATCAAAGGCTGGAAGGTGGCCGTGCTCGGTTTCGGCGGCGTATACCCGACGAAGGCCTGGTTCGCCACCGAGGACGGGCCCGGGATGCGCAACGGTGACGACATACCCTCGATGGCGGAGGCCGTCGCAGCTGCGGATGCGGTTGCCGACATCGTCGTGGTTTCGATCCACTGGGGTGTGGAGCTCGACACCGCGCCCCAGCCCGATGACGTCGAGCGGGCTCGGGCAATGATCGAGGCAGGCGCCGATGTCATCTTCGGTCACCATGCCCACCGGCTCCAGCCGTACGAGATCGTCAACGATTCCGCAGTGTTTTGGGGTCTTGGTAATTTCGTGTGGCCCCGCTTCTCGACAGCAGGATCGACCACCGCCGTGGCCCGGGCGGTAATCCATCCCGATGGAGAGATCGAAGCCTGTTTGATCCCGGCCTTCATCGAGAACTCGGGCCAACCTGTGCTGACCGGCGAACCGGAGTGCGGCCCAGACCGTTAGGTAAGCAATGCAACAACGATCAGGACCCATCTTCTTGGTGATCGCCTTCGGGGCGATGCTCGGGTTCATCGCATTCCTACTCGTCGGTCCGCGGGGCGCAGGAGGCGAGCCTGTCGCCGGGCCGGAGAGCACGACTGCGAACGATCCGGGCGACGGCCAGGGAAGCAACCCGACCACCCCCGGCTCGACTCAACCCGGCGGCAACTCCACTTCGACCACAGGGCCCGGCGGTCTCGTCCGTGAGCCCAACACGATTCCCGGATGGACTGTTGGTCGTGCCTGGGGCAGCACCGTTGGATTGACGATGTTCCGAGGCAACCCAACCCGAACCTATTACGGAACGGGTCCGATCTCCGACTCCCCGTCGCTGCTGTGGACCTATCCCGACACTGGAATGTGCTCGGAGTCGGTCAATCTCGGGGAGACGGCGGTGTGGTGCGGCATGGGATGGACCGGCCAGCCGGCGATCTGGGAGCGACCCGACGGCGTAACCGAGATGATCTTCGGGGCGTACGACCGCAACATCCATTTCGTCGACGCCGAGACCGGACAGGACCTCCGCCCCCGGTTCCCGACCGGAGACCTCATCAAGGGGTCGGTGACGATCGACCCCGACGGCTTTCCGCTCCTCTACACAGGGTCGCGGGACAACGAGCTTCGCATCATCGCCCTCGACCGGGGTGAGCCGACCGAGCTCTGGTCGCTGCACGCTGAAGCGGTCGACGGAACCTGGAACGACGACTGGGACTCCAACCCGGTGATCATCGACGACATCATGTACGAGGGCGGCGAGAACGGCTGGTTCTTCGCCTACGAGCTCAATCGAGGATATGACGCGAACGGGAACGTGACGGTCGACCCTAGAAGCCTGGTGGCGATGCCGAGCTACGACGCACAACTGCTCAGCGACGCCGGCCCCAATGTGTCGGTCGAGAACTCACCGGTCGCCTACGGTGACCGTGTCTACTTCAACAACTCGGTCGGTCGGGTCATCGGCCTCGATGTGTCCGACATTCGCAACGGCAACGCGCCGATTGTCTTCGACTTCTACGCGGGTGGAGATGGAGATGCGTCGATAGTTGCGGGCGATGACGGCATGATCTACGTGTCGACGAACGTCAAGCCCGGGCAGGTGTCATCGGGTTATCGGACCTCCGGGAACATCTCCAGATCGATGGAGCTCGGGCAACTCTTGAAGCTCGACCCCTACACCGACGGCGACCCGGTCATCTGGGGTGTCGACCTCGTTGAGGGCGCAACGGGCGACTCGGGGACCTGGGCCACACCGGCGCTCCACCGTGGCTATCTGTACACGAACATCCACAACGGAGCACTCGTGGTCGTGGAAGCCGAGACGGGCGAGATCGTCTGGCGTGACTCCTCCATTGGGTGGCACTCGTGGTCATCCCCGTCGGTGGTGGACAACACACTGGTGGTGGCAACTTGTGTCGGGGAGATACGGGGTTACGCGCTGGACAACCCGGCCGCACCGCAGCGGCAATGGACCCTCACGCCGGGAGAGTCCTGTCTGGAGGCGACACCGGCTATCTGGAATGGCACGATCTATCTCGGCTCCCGTGATGGCTACCTGCGAGCATTCCGCTAGATGAAGTGGACTCTGCTCGGTGTGCTGTTGATCGCCGCCTGCTCGGGAGGCAGTGCCGACCCTGGCACCACCACGTCGGTGTCGCCCTCGACCACGTCGACGACCATGGGGCAGACCACGACGACTGCGCCTCCACCCGACTGTCCGGCAGCACCATACGAGCTGACGGTGCTGCCTGTTGGGGTCGGCCAGGGAACCATTGACACGACTCTCGAGCCAGACGTGTGGACCTCGGTTCCGGGCACCAACACCACGTTCGTCCCGCGCGGCGACGACACCGTCGCCATCGCTCTGATCAGGGGGACACTTCCCGCGGTGGACTGGCCGGCGGAGAAGGGTGAGGTCAGCATCGACGGCACTCGTGCGGTCGTGGGGCCACATCCCGATGGGACCTGGGTCGCTGGGTGGTATGAAGAGCCGGGAGAGCGCTGCGACCAGTACACCATGGTCTTCTACCCGCCATGGAACCCTGCGGATGTGGAGGACGCGCTCGCAGGCATGAACCGGGTCGGAGGCTGATTCCCAGGGTGATCGAATCGAGTGGGCCTCTGCGCGCTCTGATGCACGTTCGTTCAGTGGGCCGAACCTGGTGGACCGCCGCACCCTGAGCGCACTGCACACTCGCTCACCGGCTAGGTCCAGGTGAGATCCCCGTTGTCTGCCTGTTCGGCGCTCTCCCACTCTGCCACCGTCAGACCTGGCGGCTCTTCGGCGAGGACTGCAGGGTCGGCCCCTTCGACGAATTCGGTGTGCGGCCCGTCTTCCTCGAGGAGGATCTCGACGTGTGCTACCCGGCGATAGCGTTCATTGCTCGTCACCTCTCGGATTTGGGACCTCGGAGTGACTGCCCGTCGCCCCGGCTCGACAAACGGTCTGCTCGGTTTCGTCGGCTCGCATCCGGGTAAGTGGCTAATTGAAGGAACGTCGAGGGGAAGCACCATGACGAGTAGTGCCCAACTGGAAGATTTTCGCCTGCCCGCGAGCACCGGGCATACCTTGAGCCTGGACTCGTTTCAGGGCAAGGTTCCGCTGGTGCTCGTGTTTCTCCCCGACACAGGGTCCGACGCCGTTGCCTTGTTGCAGGAGATGGATCGGCGTCATAAGGATTTCGGCGCAGAGAGAGCGCAAATCCTCGCCGTCAAGAAGGCCACCGCGCGCCAAGTGAGGGAGCTGGCCGACGATCACGAGGTCTCGGTGCCGATCCTGGCAGACGCCAGCGGCGCCATGGCGCGTGACTACGACGCTGCTGACTATCCCCATGCCGTCGCCGTAGTCGCCGACAAGGAAGGCAACATGAAACGCCGCTTCACCAATCTGCTGGAGGGTAACGATCCCGGGCGGGCGGTCGAGTCGCTCCTCTACACGATCCGGGCCCTCGGTACCAACACTCTCGAGCCTGACGAGGAGGATGAGTGAGTTGATGGGCTCAGATCGAGACGAGTTCATTTCGAAGGTCGCGGAGAGAGCCAACGTCCCCGAAGAGGACGCCGCAGATCTCGTCCGCGATTTCCTCCGAGAACTGGCGAAGACCCTCGATCGGAGCTCTTGGGAGAAGGTCCAGGAGTTCGTTCCATTGTCGGCTGAGGTGCAATCCGACGGCGAACAGCAGTCGCTCACGATCGAGGAGTTTCTGGTGGAGCTGTCCGGTGAGGAGCCTGTGGAGGATGAGCGCGCCGGCGGTCACGCCCGGGCCGTGGCCGGGGTCATCCGCGAGGTGACTCCGAAGTCCAGACTCGACGAGTTGTATGCCCTTATCGAGGACGACACCGTCCTTGCCCTCTTCGAGGAGCATCGTGGTGAGTTGACATCGGTTCCCGACCCCAGCGACGGTGACATCGCCCAGCACATTCCGGCCAGGGCCGGTCGAGAGGAGTCGCCACCTTTGCAGGGGTCGGACGACGAGGCGTGACGACGCGCGGTTCCTCCCGGGGCTCATCGTGTCGGTCTCGGGCTGTCGATGTGAGTGGCCCCGGTCACTGCCACAGCCTTGCGCAGCGTCTCTGAGCACCGTTGCGGCGCGGCCTCCGGCGCAACAACATGATCGCACGAACCGGCCAGGTTCTGGCGGTTGCAGCCGTACCACCCTTGGTGGGGTTGACCGGCGATACCTTGAACGTCGCCGACCAACTCGACCCTGGATTCGACGCGGCCATGGTGGTGGCGGCTGCTCCGGTGGCCAGTGGCGGCTTGATCTCGGCCGTTTTCCTGCGGTGGGAGGACCTGGTCACCACCGACTGATCGTTTGCGAGACCTTCCTGAGCGAGAACCTGATGAACACACACATGACGAGCACGAGCCGCCTCTCCGGTGGGAGCACCTGATGGGGAAGGTACGTGTCGGTCTCTCCGGATGGAGCTATGACGAGTGGCGGGGTCGGTTCTACCCTGAGGACCTGCCGAGGGGTGATGAGCTCGAGTACGCCTCACGAAGGTTCGAAACACTGGAGATCAACGGCACCTTCTACAGGTTGGCCGATCCCGAGTCGTGTCGGGTCTGGAGGGACACCGCTCCACAGGGATTCAAGTACGCCGTCAAAGGCAGCCGGTACATCACACACACCAGACGTCTGACCGGTGTTCGCCATGCCGTCGCCAACTTCTTGGCATCCGGGATTCTCGAGCTCGGATCCGCCCTGGGCCCGATCCTTTGGCAGCTCCCGCCCGACATGACTTTCGATGGTCAGGCCTTGAACGGGTTCCTCGGATTGCTTCCCCACGACACCGAAGCAGCGGTGTCACTCGCGAAGGAGCACGACGACCGAGTCGAGGAAACGTCCTACGGGGACGGTGCCAACCACCGTGTGCGCCATGTGATAGAGGCAAGGCACGACAGCTTCCTGGACGCGGGCGTGGCACGTATCGCCCGTGAGCATGGTGTTGCGCTGGCGATCTCCCACTCCAGCAAGTGGCCGGTGATCACTCAGCTGACCGCCGGTTTCGTCTACGTCCGGCTCCACGGCCCAAGCGAGCTGTATGCCAGCCGGTACCCGGATACGGAACTGGAGACGTGGGCCGAGAGGATCGAGAAGTGGCATGGAGGCGGTGTGGTCCGCGACCTGCAGACGATCTCCGACTTGGGCCCACCGGAGCGCCAGGAGCGGGACGTGTACGTGTACTTCAACAACACCGACGGTGGATTCGCCACAGAGGATTGCGAAAAGCTCTCCGAGATCCTGCACGGCTGATCGGCCTCTGGTGGTCGTCACCGGGGGCACGGGCTTGCCCGGCTCACGTCTCGTACGCCGCCTCTTGCCTCATACAGGATCGTGAGTCTCGATCTGACCGGTGATCCCGAGTCGGATCCGGATGTCGAATTCATCTGCACCGACCTCACATCCGACACATCTGTGAGCCGGGCGGTGGAGAGAATCGACAGACATCACGGATCACATGTGGCGTCCGTGGTCCACCTGGCCACGTTCTATGACTTCGCCGGGGAGGACAGTCCCGTCTACGACGAGGTGACGGTCCAGGGCACCCCAGAGATTGCTCGACGGCAGGGAGCGACTCCACGTCCACCAGTTTCGCATTCTCCTCGACGATGCTCGTCCACAAGCCCACCCGACCAGGTGACCCCATCGAAGAGAACGATCCGATAGAAGCCACGTGACCCTATCCCGAGTCCAAGCTGGAGTGGATCTGGGGCTACCCGACTGCGATCGGGGTCATGCTGATGGGTAGCGGTCTGCTCTACTGGCGCTTTCGCAAGTCCGGCTGGCTCTGAACCTCGACTCACTCGGCCAGGTGAAAGCGAAACCAGTCGGAAGCCAGCTCGGCGACCTCGTCGAGGGCTCCCGGCTCCTCGAAGAGATGTGTGGCTCCGGCCACGATCTCGAGCTCGTGACCCGTGCCCAGGTCATCGAGAGCGCTTCGGTTCAATTCGAGCACAGTGGTGTCGCGGCCACCGACTATCAGAAGAGTTGGAGCCCGCACCTCGGTCAGGGCATTGCCCGCTAGATCGGGTCGACCGCCACGGGAAACGACCGCACCAATCGCCACCGGTCTCGAGGCGGCGGCCACCAAGGCAGCAGCAGCACCTGTCGAGGCTCCGAAGAGCCCGACTGCGGGGGGTTTCAGCTCGTCGACAGCCCAGTCGACCGCGTATCCGACCCGGTCGCCGAGGAGTTCTATGTCGAACCGATGCTTGGCGGTGACCAGGTCTCTCTGCTCCTCTTCCTGAGTGAGCAGGTCGAGTAAGAGAGTCCTCAGGCCGTGGTCGTTGAGGATGCCGGCAACCCGTTGATTTCGCGGGCTGTGTCGGCTGCTACCGCTGCCGTGGGCGAAGATGATGAGAGGCCCGTCTTCGGGACCTTCCAGACCGGCTTCCAGGTAGGTTCCATCCGGCAGGGGGATTCTCACATCGTTCGTGACCCCTCTCATTCCCCTTCCTCCTCGAGCTCGGTAAGGCTGGCCCCGAGTTCCGTTGGGTCGGCCCCCTCGGCGTCGCTGAGGTCGGTCCAAGGATCCTCGGTCTGCCCGTTTCGTCTGAAGATATTCGAGAGATTCCAACTCCGGGGCTCGCTGGCGGACAGCTCATCCCAACGTATCGGAGTTGCCACGGGAGCACCGGGCAAGGGGCGCACCGAGTACGGGGCGACGGTGGCCTGACCGTATGACTTTCGCAGGTAGTCGATGAAGACCCTGTCGGCGTTGGACACTTCGATCTGCCGGTCGCCGGCTTCGAGTTTCAGGCTCACGAGGCGGTTTCCCTCACGACATCCTCGGCCGGCTTGTCCCTGCGAAGCCCCAGATATCTGGGGTGGCGAAGACGACCGGCGTCGGTCCACTCTGTGAACCCGACCTCGACCACCATTTCCGGGTCCACCCAGTGGGCTGATTCGGGAGGCTTGCCGGCGCTGAAGGGACTGTCGTCGATCTCCGAGGCTCGCAGCTGCGAACCGAGCCGATCAAGCGTGCCCTCGTCGAAGCCGGTGCCCACCATCCCGGCGTATACGAAGGAGTCGCCGGCGTTGTATCCGATGAGGAGGGCGCCAAACTCCGATCGGCTGCCCTCGGGATCGGTGAAACCGCCCACCACGAACTCCTGTTGGCCCACGCACTTGAACTTGAGCCAGTCGCGCGAGCGCTTGCCCTCATACCCGGATGTGGCGTCCTTGGCTATCAACCCTTCCCAGCCCGAGGCGCATGCATCCTCGTAGAGCTCTTCGCCGTTTTCGTTGCGGTGAGACGTGAACCGAAGTGGGTCCTCGAGTTCGATGGTCCGTCTCAAGATCTCCTTGCGTGGTCGTAGAGGCAGGTCGCGCAGGTTCGATCCGTCGAGATGGAGGATGTCGAACAGATAGAGGAAGACCGCAACATCCGATTGGCGCGCTTGTTGCACGGTGGATACCTGCATGCGTGGCTGCAGCTTCTGGAAACTGGTCACGTCGCCATCGAAGGCGACCACCTCGCCATCGAAGACGCACTGCATGTGAAGTGACTGACTCACCAGGGCATCCGCAAGCTCGGGGTAATTGGCGGTGATCTCCCTCTCGTTGCGAGACATCAGCCGGACCTCGTCGCCGTCGCAGTAGGCGATGCATCTCTCACCGTCGAGCTTTCGCTCATATATCCAATCGGGGTCGGAGAAGGGATCGTCCACGAGTGTTGCGAGCATCGGATCGATCCACTCCGGAAGGCCCTCGTCACTGAGAAGCTCGGTCTCTTCCTCGGAGAGAATGTCAAATGGGGTGCTCATCCTTCCTGCTGCACCTCCTTCACCGTCCTGCCCGTCAGCACCGATGTTGGTTCGGTGCTGGTGGGATTCCTACGCGCGTCAGACTCCTCGTCGTCCTTCTCGATCAGGAGCCAACGCTCGTCGTCGCCTGTTCCTATGCGGGTGAGGGCGTACCCACCGGACCCTATCTGGCCGGTGAGAGGTAACGAGATCCTCCGGATCATCGGCAGCAGGGCCCGGTCCGTCTTGCGAAT
>DASUUP010000422.1:0-10598 GCA_036373995.1 Acidimicrobiia bacterium | reverse complement strand
ACACCACGACCCGGTTGGGAAGGGAGAGGTCACGTACCCGGTATGGATGGAACATGGGCGGCACAGCATGGTCGGTGTGGACCGGCGAACCATGATCGGAAGCGGCGTACCAGCGATCGACCGACTCCATGTACGCCGGGTCGCGGAGACGCAGATTGTCGTAGGTGACCCGCTGGCTGCGGGTCAGCATGCTGAACACGAACTGGCAGGGCTCCATCTCCCGGTAGCGATCGGCCCCCTCGAACCACTCCAGGCTGGCCTTGGCCGCTCTCTGCAAGCTCTCCACCTCGGGGCGACGCTCCTGCTCGTAGACGGAGAGGGCATCATCGAGCGGCCGGCCGGACAGGAGGAGCCCGGAGAGCGAGATCGCATCCTCCATAGCCAGCTTGGTGCCCGAGCCGACGGAGAAGTGAGCGGTGTGGATGGCGTCCCCCATCAAGACGATGTTCTCGTGGTGCCACCGCTCGCAGGTGATGGTCGGGAACTGCAGCCACTTCGAGTTGTTACCCACCAGCCCCTTTCCGTCCAGATGATCCCTGAAGAGCTCCTCGCATTGCTTGAGGGCCAGCTCGTCGCTGACCCCCGGGGGCAGGTCATCGGATTCAGTGGCGTCGAAGCCCAGGTCACGCCAGGTCTGGGGCGCCATCTCGACGATGAATGTGCTGCCTTCGTCTGAGTAGGGGTAGATGTGGGCCCACACCATCCCGGCCGGCGTTTCCAGGAATACGAAATTGAACTCGTCGAAGACCTTCGGGGTGCCGAACCAGATGTACTTGTTCGTCCTGACGTCGACTGTCGGCCGCAGCACATCGGCCAGGCCGCGCCGGACCGTCGAGTTGGCGCCGTCGGCCCCCACAACGAGATCAGCGCCCTCGAGCCCGGTGATATCGGCGACGTCGCTGAACCAGTGGATATCGGCACCGAGTTCGGCCGCACGGCCGGAGAGGACCTGGAGCAGGTGTCGCCTGCTCACAGCGGCGAATCCGTGACCGCCTGATACGAATTCCTCCCCTGAGAAGTGACGGACTCGAATGTCCCCCCAGTGGACGAAGCTCGCCGTCAGCGCGCGATAGGACTCCTCGTCGGCAGATGCGAAGTGGTCGAGCGTCTCGTCGGAGAAGACCACGCCGAACCCGTAAGCGTCATCGGGGCCATTGCGCTCGTGCACCTCGACGTCGATGGTCGGGTCGGCCTTCCTGAGCAGGGTCGCCAGGTAGAGGCCGGCCGGCCCACCACCGATGCTCACGATTCTCATCGGCGGCGAACCATACTGCCGCGGTCATGACACTCCCGGCTCGAGTCATCCAATCGGTGCGGCCTCACGCCTCGCCCGGCGTCATGGCCGGTGCGGCGGTGGTGGCTGCGACCTTTGCCGCCACACCATTTCTCCTTCCGGACCTCTCGGTGCGTCTCGGGATAGACATCGGGACCACCGGCTTCCTGAGCACGGCTCAGGTGGGCAGCTTCGCCCTGTCGACTTTTCTGGCGGGGCGTCTGCTCAGGCCGAAACGACGGCTCCACTACGGCGCTCTCGGCCTCCTCGCGCTGGCCACGGCCGCCTCGGCGCTGGTGACCACCTTCCCTCTCCTTCTCGCGACGCGGGTGGTCGCCGGGCTCGGGATGGGGACACTCACCTGGATCGCCTGGGCAGATGCCACCCGGTCACCGCGCGGAGTGGGCGACGTCGCCGCCATCGCACCATTGACCGCCACCATCGCCTCGCCGATCCTGGGATGGATCACGGAAGCCGGTGGCTACCCGTGGGTCTTCGCCTCTCTGTCCGCGGTAGCCCTCATCGCCGCTCTTGCCCCGGTTGACTTCGGGGACCTGCCCCGCATCGGCCGCAACGTGAGCGGCTCACGGAGCAACCGTCTCCTGCTGATCGGCCTGCTCGTATTGTCGGTCGGAGGGTCGTCGGTGTTCATATTCACGGGAGCTGCCGCGGACGCCGTCCACGACCTGTCCCCGGTGACGGTGTCCTGGGCTCTCAGCCTCAATGCCATCTTTGGGGTCATCGCCACGCGACGCACGGCGACACCGGGGAGCGCCGCCGTCTGGATCATGCTGACCGCTGCTTCGGCCATCGCGGTGGGCGTCGTCGCCTCACCGGTCGTCTTCTTCATCGCCCTGGCGGTGTGGGGCTTCGCCTTCTGGATGGCCATCCCGGCGGTGCTGAGGATGCTCACGGAGCGATCGTTGACACCCAGCGAGCGGATGGGCGATGCCCAGGCGGCGATGGCAGTCGGCCGGGTGTTCGGCCCGGTCGTGGGTGCGTTCGCCCTGGGCGCGGGTCTGTTCACTCGTCTGTCGGTGGTGGGTGCGGTGCTGATGGGATGCGCCGCTGCCGTGATCGGCGGAGTCGAGATCTATCGTCTCCGGGGTGCCACGGCCGGGTCCTCGATCAGCCGAGAACGCTGAACGACGATGCGCGATTTATCTCCCGATTCCTGCTGAAGGCGCTCATATCGATGGTGAGGCCGGTGTAGGGCATCTCCACTTTTACCGGGTCGGAGTCGTGGTCGTGACCAGCTTCCACTTCCTGGATCAGCTCGGTGAGGCAGTAGGACGCTATGTGTGAGTTCTTGAACTGGTTGCCGCTGGTGCCGATGGCCACATAGAACCCCGGAAGATCGGTCCTGTCGTAGATGGGTATCCAGTCGTCGCTCACGTCGTACAGGTCGACGACGCCCTTCTTCTCGTTGGGGACGCCGAGTTCGGGAAGACGCCGGGCGAGACGGAGCACTTGGGCGCGCCACTGATCCTCGGTGATGGCACGATCGAATTCGTCGGGATTCTCCACCCAGATCTGGGGATCGCACTCCGGGTCCTGGCTGCCCACCAGGATGTGATTGGCGACCTCGGGCCTGAAGTAGGTGCCCAGGTCGTCATCTCCGACCAGCATGCCGTCTTTTTCGAAGTCGAGACCCTCCGGCGAGGGGACGTGGTGGACCTCGTGCCGCAATGCCCTGGTCTTGATGGCCATCGTGTCGGCGACGCCGGCCATCTCGTTGATGACGAAGGAGTGAGGCCCGGCGACGTTGACCACGATCGGCGCGTCGATCGAGGTCCCGTCCTCGAGGTCGACTCCGGCGACGCGTCCATCCTCGATCCGTATCCCGGTCACCGCGGTGTTGAACATGAACTCTCCACCCTTGGCCTCGGCGGCCCGTTGCAGGTTGTGGGTGGCGAGCTGGGGGTCGGTGATGTATCCGGCGATCGGGGTGTAGACAGCGCTGGTTATCTGCGACGCCGGCTCCTCCCAGAACTCGTCGTCCTCGGGCCGCTTCGGTGGGGCGTGATCTCCGGTGTCGATTCCCGGAATCCGATCCTCCAGCTTGCCCGGATCCCACACCTCGTACTCGATCCCGATCTCGTCGAAGAGAGGCAGGACCTTTTCCGAATACCGCTCGTCGTTGCCGACGAAGACGCCGCCACACTGCACGAAGCCGGCGAGCCCACGCTCGTCCTCGGCCTCCAGATAGCTCTCCCAATCCTTCCAGAAGTGGAAGCCCTCATAGGCCATGGCGACACCGGGCCAGGTCGAGTAGTGGCAGCGGACGATGGCACAAGAGTTCGCCGTCGACCCGTATCCGGCGGCGGGGAGTTTGTCGATGTTGAGGGTCTTGAAACCCGCCTTCGACATCTCGAAACCGAGATTGGCGCCGATGATCCCGGCACCGATGATGATCGCGTCGTACTCGCTTCTCTTGGCCATGTCGCGCACACCATATCTAGGGTCGCGCCTGGAATGGGCAGGCACCGATGACGACACGGGAGAAATTCTCCGCCTGGGGCCTGCTCAGACACGGGCTGTCACGGTCTCCGTGGGAACGAATGTGGGACCACCACGACCTCGCCCCTTCCTACGACGTGGTGATAGTGGGGGGCGGCGTCCACGGTCTGGCCACCGCCTACTACCTGGCCAGGAACCACAGCATCACCAACGTCGCCGTGGTCGAGAAGAGTTACATCGGAAGTGGCGGTTCGGGTCGCAACACCGCCATCGTGCGCTCCAACTACCTCACGCCCGAGGGCTCCCGTTTCTACGACCGCTCGGTGGAGCTCTACGAGGGACTGGCCGACGACCTGAATTTCAACGTGATGTTCGAACAGCGTGGCCACATGACTCTCGCCCACAGCGACTCATCGCTGCGGACGATGAGATGGCGGGCGGAAGTCAACAAGCTCGAAGGCATCGACTCTTCGGTGATCAGCCCGGAGGACGTCAAGCAACTTGCTCCCTTTCTCGACATCACGGACCACCCTCGGTACCCCATCCTCGGAGCACTCTGGCATCCACCGGGCGGGATCATCCGGCACGACGCCGTGGTGTGGGGATATGCCCGGGCCGCCGCCGCCCTCGGCGTCCACATCCACCAGGAGACCGAGGTCACCGGCATCGACATCGCCGGGGGCAAGGTCACCGGCGTACAGACCAGCCGCGGGGCCATAGCCACCGGCACGGTTGTCAATTGCACCGCCGGTTGGGCCTCATTGATCGCGGCGATGGCAGACGTCACGCTGCCCATAACCACCAGACCGCTCCAGGCTGCCGTGACGGAGCCGGTCAAGCAGTTCCTGCATCCGGTGATCGTTTCGGGAAGCCTCCACACCTACGTCAGCCAGACATCCAGGGGGGAGCTGGTGTTCGGGGCGAGTGTCGACCCGTTCGCCAGCTATTCGACTCGCGGGTCGCTGGAGTTCGCCACCGGTCTCGCCACCCACGTCCTCGAGCTGATGCCCGGTCTGGCCAACATGCGGCTCCTGCGGCAATGGGCCGGTTTGTGTGACATGACACCGGACTTCGGGCCCGTCATCGGGCCGACCACGACACCTGGCTTCTACGTCGACGTGGGTTGGGGCACCTATGGGTTCAAGGCCGGGCCGGTTGCCGGGGAATCCGTCGCCGACATGATCGCCAACGGGCGACCCGGCGAGCTGATCGCACCGTTCGGCCTGGATCGCTTCGAGGCCGGGACTCTGACCGCAGAAAAGGGCGCCGCGGCGGTGGGCCACTGATGCTGGTCATCGTCTGCCCCCATTGCGGTCCCCGCAACAGCGACGAGTTCACCTACCAGGGTGAACGCAAGCCACGACCGGAAGTGTCGACCACCGACGCCGCGGAGTGGCGGCGCTACCTGTACATGAAGGCCAATCAGGGCGGCTGGGCAACCGAGCGTTGGTTCCATGGCTCGGGCTGTCGGCGCTTCCTGATGCTCGAACGTCACATGAGCACCAACGAGATCCGCTCGGTCAGCCAGGTTGGCGAGACGAAGTGAGCGGCTTCCGCACTCCACCACAGGCGGGGGAGGTCATCGACCGCTC
Source organism: Acidimicrobiia bacterium (assembly GCA_036373995.1). Classification (GTDB taxonomy): domain Bacteria; phylum Actinomycetota; class Acidimicrobiia; order Spongiisociales; family ZC4RG35; genus JANQRA01. Next base: position 5,273 of record DASUUP010000422.1, on the reverse strand, counting down.
CAGAACCGTCGACTTCGAGTGGGATAGACAGAGCTACCGGGGATACGAGGGGGACACCATCGCCTCCGCCCTGACCGCCCAGGGGGAGATGGTGTTCTCGCGCAGCTTCAAGTACCACCGTCCCCGCGGCGTGCTGACCGCCACCTATCACGATCCGAATCTCATGGTCCAGGTGGGCGATGACCCCAACGTGAGAGCCGGGCACCGTCGCATCGAGCCGGGCATGGTTGTCGAGCCGCAGAACGTCTGGCCCACTCTGGACTTCGACGTCAAGGCCTCGAACCGCTTGGTCGGGCGGTTCCTCTCCCCCGGCTTCTACTACAAGACATTCATGTCGCCCCGGCCTCTTTGGCCCGCCTATCAGAAGGTCCTGGCCCGGTTCGCCGCCGGCGGAAGGGTCGGCCCGGAGCGCAGAACCGAGCGCTACGACCACAGACACGCCCACCCGGATGTCCTCGTCGTCGGTGGCGGCCCGGCGGGAATGGCCGCGGCGATCGCCGCCGCCGAGTCGGGGGCGTCTGTGATCCTCGTCGAGGAGGAGCCGTATCTGGGAGGACATCTTCGCTACGGCACGGCTGCGGACCGCGAGGTGTGCGACGAGCTGATATCGCGTGTCAGGTCGATCGCAGACCTGGAGGTCATGACCGACTCGGTGGTGGCAGGGCGCTACGACCACAACTGGGTTGCCGTCGTCCAGCGGGATGTCTCCGGAGTCAGCGAACGTCTCGTCAAGGCGCGGGTGAAGACCCTGGTCGTCGCGGTGGGGACGCTGGAGCGTCCTTACGTGTTCAAGGGCAACGATTTGCCGGGCGTCATGCTGTCCACGGCGGTGCGTCGGCTCATAACCCTCTACGGCACCAGCCCCGGGGAACGGGCCGTCGTCCTCACCGCCAATCCGAGCGGCGATGCAGCTGTTGCCGATCTGGAACGCGTGGGTGTCGCGATAGAAGCGGTCCTCGACGCCCGATCCGGCGTGACGGTGCTCGAGGCAGGAGGTACGGGGGCGGTGACGTCGGTCCTCGACTCCAGGGGCAATCGGCACGACGCAGACCTCCTGGTGACGGCGACGGGGTGGACTTCGCCGACTTTGCTGCTGAACATGGCGGGTGACCGTCCTAGGTACGAGCCGACCTCTGCCCGTTTCATCCCGACCGACCTCCCGGACGACGTCCTGGCCACAGGCGGCATCGTCGGCGACGGCTCCGTCGACGAACTGGTCGCGCATGGGACCGCAACAGGCACAGAGGCAGGGCGGCGGGCCCTCACATTGAAGGCCACATGGCAGCGGCTGGCTCCGGCCGGGAGATCGATGGACCCTCCTCCACAAGACCCGTTGGACGTCCCGAGCCTGAGTCACGACCCGCATCCGGAGATGTTCCGCTCCTCGACCCACGGCTTCGTCGACTACTCCGAGGACGTCTCCTCGAAGGACCTGATCGCCGCCGCCAAGGAAGGCTACGACTCGTTGGAACTGGCCAAGCGTTACACCACGGCCGGAATGGGTCCCGTGCAAGGCAAGGTGGAGGCGGTCAATGCCCTGGCTGTCCATGGTGAGGCCACGGGCGCCAGTCTCCTGGAGACAGCCACCACGACCTGGCGGCCCCCGTATGCGCCGGTGCGTCTCGGGACGTTGGCCGGTCGCAGATACGAGCCGGTCCGCCATTCGCCGATGCAGCCATGGCACGAGACCCATGGCGCCAAACCGCTGGCTGCCGGTCAATGGATCCGACCCGAGCACTACGGCGACCCGGCCGAGGAGGTGAGGGCGGTGCGTAAGGGCGTGGGGATCATCGATGTCAGCCCGATCGGCAAGATCGACCTGCGCGGCGGCGACGTCCCCAAGCTCCTCGAGTTCGTCTACGTGAACAAGTGGTCGAAGCTCTCCATCGGCAAGGTCCGCTACGGGGTCATGTGCGGCGAGGACGGTGTGATCCTCGACGACGGAGTCACCGGACGTCTCGCCGAGAACCATTACATGATGTCGACGACGTCGGGAGGCGCCGGGACCGTGTGGAACTGGCTCGATGAGTGGCTGCAAACCTCGTTCCCCAATTGGGACGTTCGCGTTACCGCGGTTACCGACGGCTACGCCAGCATCAACGTGGCCGGACCCCGATCCCGTGAGCTGGTGGGACGGCTCACCGACATCGATCTCTCCCCGGATGCCTTTCCCTACATGGAGGTGCGCACCGGCACCGTTGCCGATGTCGCCGACTGTTTTGTCTGGCGCATCGGGTTCACCGGTGAGCTGTCCTACGAGGTCCACATCCCGGCAGGTCACGGTCTCGAGGTATGGGGGGCGCTTCTCGACGTCGGGGCAGACCTGGGGGTGCGGCCATTCGGGGTCGAGGCGCAGAGGATCCTGCGTCTGGAGAAGGGCCATCTCATCGTGGGACAGGACACCGACGGACTGTCGCAGGGGTTCGGGATGGGTGTCGACTGGGCGATCAAGCTCGACAAGGCCGACTTCGCCGGGAAGCCGGAGCTGGTCTGGCAAGGGGAGCACGGCCAATACCCCCACCTCGTCGCAATCCAGACCTCCGAGCCCGAGCTCGTCCCACCCGAAGCATGTCAGATCATCGACCCCGACGGGACGATCCGGGGGCGGATCACCTCGAGTCGCCTATCTCCCACCCTGGGGCGATCGATATGTCTCGGTCAGGTGGATGCTGATCTCGACCGGCCCTCTCAGCTGCTCACGATCAAACTCCCCAACGGGACGACAACTCCGGCACGGGTCATGGAGCACCACGCCCACTTCGACCCTGAAGGAGGACGGGCCCGTGGCTGAGCTGACGTTCCACGACCGCTCAGATGTGCCGAAGTGGCGTGTCTTCGAGGGCTACGAGGTTCGGCCGGGCACGTCGACCGGATCCGGGGGCGACCTCGTCTGGTCGGTGAGCCCCGGTGAGTGGACCGCCCTCGGTGGTCAGCCGGACGGGGAGGTCGTAGACCTGACCCACGTCCGATCCATGTTCCGTCTCACCGGAGAGCAGGCGGCCACTCTGATCAACCGGGTGTGTGCGCTGGACCTAGACGACGGCATGTTCCCGAGCGGGGCGGCGGCCAGGACTCTCTTCGCCGGAGTTGTCACCGAGCTGGTCAGGGACGACGTGGACGGAGCCCCGTCCTATCTGATCCTGCCCTCACGCTCTTTCGGCACCTACCTGCGCAGGGTGATCGAAGACGCCGGGGCCGAGTTCCAGCTGAGACTCGATCAGGTTCGCTGAGGCGCACACGCCTCGACCAGCTCGCCAATTGACTCCACAGTGTTCTCGGCCGGGATCGCCCTGATCACGGATACATCGAGGACCGACTCCTCCCGCTCGATGCCCTCCAGGAGCTCGGCTCGCGACGATCCGGTGACGACGGTCTCCGCCGCGGTCACACCGTTTCGTTCGAACACCTCGTGGTAGTGAGGTATCTGGTCGTAGACCCGGGCGCGCTCGGCCACGGCATCAGCAGCTTGGGGAAGCAGACCGCACCGGACGAAGGAGATCACAACCGGTGGCTCCCGACCGGCTCCTCGCGCTGCCTCCTCGATGATGGGACGGGCCTTTTCCACTTCGGCGACGAACGACCACGTGAGGATGACCTCATCGGCCACCTCACCGGCGAGAGCCAGCATCTTGGGGCCCACGGCACCGGTGACCACCGTGACGTCGAGCTGCTCGCGGAAGAGCTCAGCCGCCGACCGGACGTCGTCGAGCGCACCGGGACGACGGGCCGATCCGACACCCAGATGGAGCCGTGACTGTGGAAGATCCCGGCTTCGTATCTCCTCGACCAGCTCCTCTGCGGAGATCTTCGGCAGTGGAAACACGCCGACACCCACGTCGAGGTCAGTTTCGGCGAGCGCCATCTCGATGATGGCCAGCGCACCTTCGTGGGGACTTCCGTTGACCCATAACGACCCGTAGCCGGAGCCCTCGACGCGTTTGGCGATCTCTGTCGCCACGTCGAGTGGCACGCTTGCGTCGATTCCGAATCCTCTGTCCATGGCGCTTCTCGCTTCTCCTGTCTAGAGCCTAAGCCAAGCAGCGAGCCCGACTCACTGTTAGTTTCGCCCGAGCTTCCAAGGTGGCGGTATGACGGCTGACGAATCACAGCGAATCAGAAGGGGTCGCCGTCGTCGGGAGGGCGAAGCCGGCGGCGACGGGCCGACCGCTCCCAATCAACCACCATGGCGTCAGCCGACACGGCGATTCCGGCCCGTCGACCTGGCCGACGAGGACCAGATCGAGGCGATCCACCAGACCTCCCTCCAGATTCTGTCTGAGATCGGGATGGACTTCCTGAACGAGGAAGCCCGGCGCATGCTCAAAGAGGCCGGGGCGGACGTCGACCCTGACTCGGAGCGAGTGCGGTTCGATCCCGAGTTCATCGAGGAGACCATCAAGACCGCCCCATCGGAGTTCACTCTCCATGCCCGCAACCCGGAGAGGAACGTGCACATGGGCGGCGACAAGGTTGCGTTCACGGCAGTTTCCAGCCCGCCCAACGTGAGTGACGAGGCGGGCGGGCGCCGGGTGGGCAATCGCAAAGACTTCCAGAACCTCCTCCGTCTCGGGCACACCATCAACATGAACCACATGTGGGGAGGCTTCCCGGTTGAGCCGGTCGACATTCACCCGTCGACCCGCCATCTCGACGCCATCTACGACATGCTCACACTGTCCGATCGGGTCATCCATGCATACAGCTTGGGAAAGCAGCGCAACCTCGATGCACTGGAGATGATCAAGATCACCCGTCAGGTCGACGACGCCACCCTCGAGCGGGAGCCATCGCTGGTCAGCGTCGTCAATGCGAGCTCCCCTCTGCGCTACGACACCCCGATGCTCCAGGGGATCATCGAGTTCAGCTCACGCAATCAGGCGATCGTGTGCACCCCCTTCACCCTGGCCGGAGCCATGGCACCGGTGACCGTGGCCGGAGCCCTGGCCCAGCACAACGCCGAGGCCCTGGCCGGTATCGCCTTCACCCAGGTGGTTCGGCCCGGCGCCCCTGTGATCTATGGCGGTTTCACCTCCAACGTCGACATGCAGAGCGGCGCCCCAGCCTTCGGAACGCCGGAGTTCATGCAGACTGCGATGATCACCGGCCAGCTGACGCGGCGCTACGGGATCCCCTATCGGTCGTCCGGTGTGAACGCTGCCAACGCCCTCGACGCCCAGGCCGCCTACGAGTCGGTGTTCTCTCTTTGGGGTGCTGTCATGGGTGGCGCCCACATGATTCTCCATGCTGTGGGATGGATGGAAGGCGGTCTCCGT
>DASUUP010000421.1:0-3767 GCA_036373995.1 Acidimicrobiia bacterium | reverse complement strand
AGGGGCATGGCCGTCTTTGACACATAACCCTTCTCCGGCCCCCCGCCCACTCATCCGCTCAACTCGATGGTCGAGACCAGGCTCTCGGCCCTGTCGAGCCAGTCGATGTCATCGGGAAGGACCGGGACGAATACGAACAAGCGTTTCTCGTCACCGGTGTTGACATCCCATACCCGGTAGTACTCGCTACTACGGACGATGATCCGCCCTTGGTTGAAACCGGAAGACAGGGACAAGAACGGCAGGTCGCCTTCGCCGTCATAGGTGATGTCGTACACCACCGCGTCGATGCCACCGACCTCGGTTTCGGTTCGGCTCTGGAGGGTCACACCGTCGTTGATGGGCGCCCACTCGTCGATGGTCTCTGCGCCGATTGGCGCGGCATCGACGAGAACGACGGCCCGAGTGAACTGCGTCACCAGCTCGGGGTCCTGCAAGAGCACAACACCACGTAGTAACTCGAGCAGTTTCCACGGGTCCTGTGCCGTCACCGCAAGGGAGGGTTCCACCACGTTGAGGAACTGTGCCTCGCCTGTGAAGACTTCGCCCACTGCGACGTTGCTCTCCGGTTCGGCAAGGGTCGTGGTCGTGGCCGGCAGGGTCGTGGTGGTTGGCGGAGCAGGGCCGGTGGTCGGCGGGTTGGTGATCGTTGTCGGATTCGAAAGAGTCGTCGTGGATGCCGTCTCGGCTGCGGAAGGGGGCTCTCCTCCGGCCCCGCCACAGGCAGCAACGGCCAAGACGGCGCCAATGACCAGCGCCCCTCTTCCCTGCCACCTTCGGGTGATTTCTCTTCGTGTCGACGCTGCCACCTCGGACGAAATCTGCACTTCTCTCATAATCCTCACCACCGGGATCGTTGCCTTGCAGGCAAGATATGAATGCTTGGAATCAGCGTCATGGGTGGGGTCTACCCATATTGGAAGATTCAATCGGTCTCGAGTACGTCCAAGCCCATTTCGGAGACATGTAGTGGGACGCTATTTGCGGGTCGGCTCGATCAGGCCATTTTCGTGGGCAACCGTGACGGCTTCCTGTCTTGTCCCAGTGCCGGTCTTCTCGAGTACCACCGCCACGTGCTTCTCCACCGTCCGAGGAGAGATGAAAAGCCTCCGAGCGATTTCGGAATTGCTCAGGTCTTGTGCCATGAGTTGGAGCACCTCGGTTTGGCGTGCTGTCAGCCCGATTGAGCTCGAACGAGTATCCGGCCGCGGGCCACGCGGAATCTTGGACACACCCTGGTCGCGGAGTCGTCGACGAAGTCTGGCGGCCAAAGGCTTTGCCCCAATGGAATAGGCAAGTTTCAATCCCCGTAGCTGAGCGGGCGTGTCACCCTGGCTCAGGGCGACAGCCTGCTCATAGCGGAGACCCTGCTCCCCGAACCACTCCGCGGCCCGCTCCCATCGCCCCGTCCCGAGCCACTGCACCGGTTCGGCGGCACCGTCCGGAATCTCTTCGATTCGACCGTCGAGCCAGAGCCAGAGGGCCAGTGCTGCCAGCTCCCATGGAGTCGACGATGTTTCCAGGTTCTTCAGAACGCCCAAATTGTGATCTGTCATCGCATCGTCCTCGAGCTGATACAGGTACAGATACTCCGCCCACAGGGTGGCCAGGTCGCCAGTGTCTTGGCCTTCGTCGAAGGCCTCGGAGGAGGCGAACGCATCGTCAAGGGCGCTACGCGCCTCCGGGTGCCCCGTTCTGATCAAGATGGCTGCCAGGCCTGTGGCTGCCCCGATGCGGTCGCCGAACTCGAGACCCTGGCGAGCTAGTAGATCCCGCAGTTCGGACTCAGCCTCCGCAAGGCTGCCTCGGCGCAGTTTGAGTCCGGCTCTGGCTATCAGATGCCATCCCGAAGTCGACAAGTCATGGTCGGTCAACTCGGCCAGAGCCAGCTCGTTGACCTCGTCTGCGGTAGCCAGGTCGAGCCATTGAGAAGCCGTGGCGATGATGTTGCATCTGGCCCGGTGGAGTTCCTGTTCGTCACCGAGCTCTCCGCTGATCCGGGCACCCTCCATCAGTAGGTCCATACCTTCGGGATAGTTCCGAATGGCTATTGCGGTACCGACGTTGATCAGGGCGTTAGTGCGTGCAACTGTTGGCTCGGGTGCCAAAGCCAGAGCCTGCTTCCCATAAACAATGGCACGTTCCAGTTCGCGGTCGAGCATCCTCAGACGGGAGAGTTCGGCATATCCGGCCGCGAGCTCCTCGCCTCTATCGTCTGCAAGGATGTCGACGGTCTCCTGGGCAAGCTTCTCGGCAAGCTCCCGATCCCCGCTGAAGTACGCCGCGCGGCATGCAATCATCAACGAGGCGCCGAGCTTTCGCAGGTCTCCCAAGCGTCTACGGAGGCCAACTGCCTTGAGCGCTTGGTCGATGCCATGGCCGGACACGAACCTCTCTTCCCTCGCCCACATCTCGTATATGGCGGCGCGTTCGGCAGTTGGTACCCGATCGAGATGTGGTCCCAGCGCCCTCAGGTGGGCTACGGCCTCTCGGTGACTCCTCGCATTTGCGGCTTCGGTGGCGGCGGCCGGGAGGATGCGCAGCATTTCGTCCACTGCCTGGGCCCGGGTGGCGTGATGGGCACGCCGCGAGACTTCATATTTCAACGATTCGCAGGCAGCGAGTGCCGCGAGGTGAAGATCGCGTCTCCGTGACTCCGGCAACGATGACTCGATCGTGGAGCGAACCAGTTCGTGTCTGAACACCAGGCTGTCACCCTCCAACCGCACGAGACCGGGTTCCTCGAGCTCGGAAATGGAGTCCGCGAGGTTCGGGTCGAGCTCGTTGACCAACTCGACCTCGATCCGTCCCGGAATCACTGAGGCGATCTCGACCAACTGGGCCCCCTTGGCTGTTAACCGTGCCAGATGGGATCGGATCACATCGATGACCGATGCCGACACCTCGTCATCAGATCCCTTCAGGAGTTCCGTGACATACAGTGGATTGCCAGCCGACAGCTCCCAGATACGTGTCGCCTGCTCAGTGTCGGGTGACATTGCGACGACGGCATCAAAACTCAGCGGCCGCAGATGGAAACTCTCCACCAGGGCCTGAGGCAGACTGCCGAGAGTCAGGGTGAGCGGGTGCTCGACCGGATAACTGTCCCGGAATGTCAGGACCAGGAGGGTGTGGGTGTGCTCGATGCGTCGTCCCAACGAGGTGATCACGTCGAGGGTCGCACCGTCGGCCCAATGGACGTCTTCCACCACGACAACGGTCGGCCGAATCGCCCGAGTGAAGAGGTCAAGAAGTACCCCGAGAATCACGTTGCGGTCGTTGACACGCAAAGCAGCGGCCAAACCTGGTTCATCGACTGCCATGTCCCAGATCGGTCCCAGCGGTCGGGGTGTCATGAGATCGTCGCATGTGCCCCAGAGGATGTGGGCATCATTTGATGCCAATTTCGAAAGCTCTCGGACTAGCGAGGTCTTTCCTATCCCGCCTTCTCCGCGTACCAGGGCGATCTTTCCGGTGCCCTCACCTGCTTGACCCAGGAGGGCGTCTAAACGGTCGAGCTCGTCCTGTCTTTCGAGTAGATACACGCCTCGACGGCATGCTATTCGGCATGACCATCCTCACACTGGCGAGCCCCAGAACGGTGATCCGGTCCGGGTGCCAGGAAAGGGTGAAGCCGAACGCGCGTCACCTGGCAGGAAACGGTTGGATGGCCATCTCAACCGATTGAAAGGCCGGCGCGAGCTCGCCCTAGACGGTGTCTCGGTACCCGCGACGTCGCGAACTGGATCCTCTTGATCCGCGTTGGG
>DASUUP010000420.1:0-2054 GCA_036373995.1 Acidimicrobiia bacterium | reverse complement strand
TCGATGGCGCCTCGGTGGTCGTCGCTCCGGACGGCACGGTCCTGCATCGCTCCCCCCAGTTTGAGGAGGACTTCTTCGTCGTCGAAGTGCCCGTCGATGGCGAGCGCGCCGAGCCCGGGGACATCGCACCCCATCTCGAGCCGATCGAGGAGGTGTACCGGGCCCTCACCACCGGGCTCTCCGACTACTGCCGCAAGAACGGATTCGAGTCGGTGATCGTTGGTCTGTCCGGCGGCATCGACTCAGCTGTGACCGCCGCGGTGGCGGCCGGTGCACTCGGCGCCGACTCGGTTTGGGGCGTGTCGATGCCTTCACGTTTCTCGTCGCAGCACTCCATCGACGATGCCCGGGCCCTGGCTCAGAACCTGGGCATTCGCTTCGATCTGATATCGATCGACGCTGTCTTTGGCGCACATCTCGCTTCGCTGTCGGATGTTTTCGAGGGCACCGCTTTCGGTGTGGCGGAGGAGAACCTCCAGGCGCGGTCCCGGGGAGCGACATTGATGGCTCTCTCCAACAAGTTCGGCCCGATGGTCCTCGCCACCGGAAACAAGAGTGAGATGGCCGCCGGCTATGCGACGCTCTACGGCGACATGGTCGGGGGCTACTCCATCCTGAAGGATGTCTTCAAGGGTGTCGTTTACGAGCTCGCCCGATGGTTGAACAAGGGCGGCGAGGTGATCCCGCAGAACACGATCGACAAGCCACCGTCCGCAGAGCTTCGCCCGAACCAGAGGGACTCCGACTCGCTGCCCCCATATGAGATCCTCGACGCCATCCTGGAGCGGTACATCGAACGGGACCTGGGTGTCGAAGAGATCGTTGCCGAGGGTTACGACGCCGAGGTCGTCGCTTCCGTATGCCGCATGGTCGATCGCAACGAGTACAAGCGTCGACAAGCGGCCCCCGGGGTGAGAATCACGACGAAGGCGTTTGGCAAGGACCGGCGCTTGCCAATCACCAACCACTATCGCCCCAGACTGTCGTGATCACAGAAGTCCTCATAAACGGGACGCCCTCGGACGGACGGATACCGGTGACAGACTCGTCTGTGCTGAGAGGGGACGGCTGTTTCGAGGTCCTCAAGTCCTACGATGGGCGGGTCTTCGGTCTGGACGAGCACATCGACCGTCTCAGCGCCAGCGCTTCGGCACTTCAGATCGAGCTTCCCGACCGCAGCGAGGTTTCCTCATGGATAGAGAAGGTCGCCGCCGGCCTGGGAACCGGCGCCGTACGGGTCGTGGTCACCCGCGGTGCCAGCGTTCCCGGTCTCGACGACCCTTCCAACGTGATCGTGTTCGGTCACAGCTGGGATCTCCCGGACGGCCCGGCGCGGCTGTTCCCGGTTGTGGCACCCTGGCATGCCGCCGGCGTCGACTGGGACCTGGCCGGTGCGAAGATCATTTCCTACGGTCCCAACATGGCGGCGAGCCGCCGCGCCAAAAACGAGGGATTCGACGACGCTCTTCTCATGACGACCGACGACCTCGTGCTGGAGGGCCCGACGTTCTCGGTGGCCTGGGTCGTCGACGGCGTGGTGGAGACACCGAGTCTCGACTTGGGGATCCTCGACTCCATCACCAGGAGGGTCGTGCTCGATATCGCCCGCGAGTCGGGGATCACTGTCGTGGAGGGGCGGTGGGTCTTGGATCGCCTGGAGCGAGCGTCAGAGGTCATGGCCCTGTCGACGATTCGCGAGGTTCAGCCGGTAACGGCTGTAGGAGGCCTCATCTGGGGACCGGGTGAGGTCACCAAGAGCCTGGCCGGAGGCTTCGCTGAGCGCACGGGGTAGTGGGTTAGGGAACCGGACGGCACTACCGTTTCGTTCACGTGTCCATGAAGACTCGACTCATCGCTGTCCTCTCGGTCCTCGCCCTCGTATTGGCAGCCTGCGACGGGGACGATGCCGAGCTGTCGACAGGCTCGACCATCATCACCGGCGGAACCAATGCTCCTGCCACTACGACCACCACGGAGGCGCCCGAAGACGACGGATCGGGAGGCGCGTCACCTTCGACCACACTGGTGGGTCAGACCGTGTCGGACTTCGATGT
>DASUUP010000419.1:0-13344 GCA_036373995.1 Acidimicrobiia bacterium | reverse complement strand
GCGAGAACTCTCTCCACGGCATCGACGAGAAGTCTTCGCTCATCCTCACGGCCGACGAACGGTGAATCGGACCGGACCGTGAGCCTTGGTTGGGTGTCGCCGGCACCAACTCTGATGCCTGCTCGCCTCTGCTTGATTATCCGCTCGTAGAGCTCGATGGTGGCGGGGGATGGCTCGGCTCCGAGGTCCTCTTCCAGGACCGAGCGGCATCTTCGGAACTGCTCGACAGCATCTCCGGTGCGTCCGAGCAGGAAACAAAGCCGCATGACTTCCCGGTGAGCTTCCTCGCTGAGAGGGTCGTGGTGGGTCATGCGTCGGGCGTAGGCCAACGCCTCTTCATAGGCGCCGGCCGACTTGGTCGCCTCGATGAGACGGCTCAGGGCGGTCAGATATCTCTGCCGATAGTGGTCCTGTTCGACGACCACCCAGTCGTCGAAGTAGCCGGCCAGGAAGTCGCCTCTGTAGAGATCGACGCAGGTCCGGAGCACCGAGGCTCGATAGCTCGTGGCAACGTGCGAATCCGCAGGCGAGCCTTCCGAGATCGCGTAGTGCCGGTCGAATTCATCCACATCGAGCCAAATCGGGGTCTGGGTGTCGAACGCGAGGGTGTCCGTGGCCAGGTTCAGATAGGAGGAGGTCGACGTGTTGACCACGTCCTGTATCTGCCACAGCGTGTGGCTGAGCCTTCGACGGGCCCTCGTCTCGGAAAGTTCCGACCAGAAGACCCCCGCGACCAGTTCGCGGTTGAGCGGCCTGTCCGGATGCATGACCAGGTAGGCGAACAGCGATCGCCCGGCACGCGAGGCGATCGGTGGAAGTGCAACACCACCGCGCTCGAGGAGAAACCCTCCAAACAGATGGATACGGAGCGTTTCCATTGACCGACACGGTAACCGGCGGCCTGGACCCGGCGGGCCTCAGTCTCGGTTTGAGCCGATCGTATCGAGCAGGAGCTGTTGGCGTTCGACAAACGAGCGGTGCCCGGTGCCGTAACCTTCGGTGACAAAAGGCACAGCTGTCAGACGGTTTCAGCTACCGCAACCGTTGCCTCGAGTCGGATCTCGGAGTTGACCGAACGGCTGATCAGACAAACACTCTCGGCCTTTTCGAGCAGACGCAACGCTTTGTCGACCTTTGACTCGTCGCTGACCACGACCCGTGGCCGGAGCGTTACGACATCCATCCGATAGAGACGATCGTCGCCGCGCAGCAGGCGCCCCGTTGCCTCATCGTGGTACTCGAGGACCTCCAAACCAGCGATCTCCGCGATGACAGAGAAGGTGGTCATCAGACAAGCGGAGACGGACGCCACGAAGAGGTGCTCCGGGCTCCACGTGCTCCCCGGCCCGCCGAACTCGGGCGGCGATGCGATCTCGAGACTCGGAAGCCTGTCTTCGCGACCATCGACCATCGCGGTCTTCGGTCCGCTGGCTTCGAGTTGGATCTGATAGTCATGCGACTCGATCATGACCCGGTCCCGGCACGACTCCGCTCAGCGAGCTCCGCGGCCCGGCGATCCACCCAACCAGGGGAGAACACGGGGACAACCGCGGTCACGATATGAATCACCAATCCGACACCCCAGATCATCAGGGGCCACTGGAACCACCAGGACCCGTCATCGCCTCTGGTCAACCAGTTGATCGCGAACAACCCGCCGTTGACGAGGACGTACATGAACATGTGGATGTACAGACCCTGCAGCATCTCGGCCCGCTCCCGAGCCCATGCAGGGGCTGCGTCGAGCTCAGTCAGCTCGGTTCGGTCTGAAATTGTCATCGTTTCACCTCCACCGTCGATTCTTCGCGCACCGGCCGCGGCTGCCTAGTGGCGAAAGTCACATTTCGACGGGCCGCGCATCGCCCGGACCCGCCGATTGATCCCGAAAAGGCCTGCCGAATTCGGGCCCTACGACTGTGTTCTGCCAAGCAACCCCGGTCTGCCGTCCGTTGTGGAGACACGATGGCCGCCGCCCCGGGGATCCAGGCCCTTCAAGCGATCGAGCTCATTGCTCGATTCGAGGTACCGGGTTCACAGACCACCGCCGCGTGGAGGGCAGGGAGACATCGCCGTACCCGTGGCAGCGAGCCTCGGTCAGACGCAGCTCGAACAGGATGTAACGATCGGCAGGCTCGTAACTGGCGGAGTCGGCAACGTGGGACCAGACCTCGGGATCGTCCACCGCAAAACCGCGGCCACTCGCCCAGAACTCGCCACCGGAGCCGGCGCCGTCCGGAACACCATTGTGCAACGCGAACCATCCCTGGTCCCGAAGGTCTTTCCCTTTAGGAGAGGTCGGCTCCATGAACAAGAAGAGCCCCGTGGCAGTGAAGATCGGCGTCACCGGATGGACCCGAGGCGCTCCCGATCGGCGCGCTGTCGCCACATAGGCAGGTGCCGCCGTCAGTCTGTCTGCCCCGAACCGCGCCAACTCTGGCTCCAACTCGGCGAACTCACCCCAGCTGATCGTGTGAGGCGATTCTGTGTCCATCACGTTCACCCGCCGGCTGCCGCGCCCACGTACTCGGCCAGGTGCTTTCCGGTGAGGGTGGAACCATCGGCAACGAGGTCGACAGGCGTGCCCTCGAAAACCACCTTTCCACCGTCGTGGCCGGCTCCCGGACCGAGGTCGATGATCCAGTCGGCGTGGGCCATGACGCCTTGGTGGTGCTCGATCACGATGACCGACTTGCCGGAGTCCACGAGCCGGTCGAGAAGACCGAGCAGGTGGTCGACATCGGCGAGATGAAGCCCGCTGGTCGGCTCGTCGAGGACGTAGATCCCACCCTCTTCGGCCATGTGGATCGCCAGCTTCAACCGTTGACGTTCGCCACCGGAGAGCGTCGTGAGGGGCTGGCCGATCTTGAGATAGCCGAGGCCAACCGCGGACATCCGCTCCAAGATGGCGTGCGCCTTGGGCACCCTGGCATCGCCTTCGGCGAAAAACTCCTCCGCCTCGCTGACCGACATCTCAAAGACCTCGCTGATGTCCTTGCCACCCAGCTCATACTCGAGGACTTCTGCCTGGAACCTCTTGCCCTCACAGACCTCACACGGGGTGGTGACGGTGTCCATGAAGCCCAGCTCGGTGTAGATGACACCGGCGCCGTTGCAGTTGGGGCAGGCGCCGTCGGAGTTGGGGCTGAACAACCCGGGCTTCACCCCGCTGGCCTTGGCGAAGGCCGACCGTATCGAGTCGAGCATCCCGGTGTAGGTCGCCGGATTGCTGCGGCGGGACCCCCGTATCTCGGTCTGGTCGACCAACACGACACTCGCTTCTTTGGGCAAGGACCCCTGGACCAGTGAGCTCTTGCCCGACCCGGCGACACCGGTCACGACGACGAGCACCCCGAGCGGTATGTCCACGTCGACGTCCTGGAGGTTGTGGGTGGTGGCGCCACGGATCTCCAGCTTGTCATTGGGTGTGCGGAACTCTGACTTGACGGCCGCCCTGTCGTCGAGATGATTGCCAGTCAGCGTTCCGCTGACCCGCAGCTCCTCGACGGAGCCTTCGAACACGACCTCGCCTCCCCCACTCCCGGCACCGGGCCCGAGGTCGACGATGTGGTCGGCTATCTCGATCGTCTCCGGCTCGTGTTCCACGACGAGGACCGTGTTGCCCTTGTCGCGCAGCCGTGCCAGCAGATCGTTCATCCGCTGGACGTCGTGGGGATGAAGACCGATCGTGGGCTCGTCGAAGACGTAGGTGACGTCGGTGAGAGGAGAGCCGAGGTGGCGGATCATCTTGGTGCGCTGTGACTCGCCACCGGACAGAGTGCCCGATGGCCGGTCCAGGGAGAGGTAGCCGAGACCGATCTCGACGAACGAGTCGAGCGTGTCCTGCAACGCGATGAGGAGGGGCTTGGCCGACGGCTCATCGAGGCCGCGAACCCATTCCGCCAGGTCGCTGATCTGCATCGCGCAGAGGTCGGCGATGCTCTTGCCTGCGATCTTGGACGACCGCGCCCCCTCGCTGAGACGGGTGCCGCCGCAGTCGGGACACGCGGTGAAGGTAGCGATGCGCTCGACGAACTCCCGGATGTGCGGCCGCAGCGAGTCGACGTCCTTGGAGAGGAAAGACCTCTGGATCCGTGGGATCAGCCCTTCATAGGTCATGTTGGCGCCGGCCACCTTGACCTTGGTGGGCTCTTTGTAGAGGAAGTCGTTGAGCTCTTTCTTTGTGAACTTCTGGATCGGTTTGTCCGGGTGGATGAACCCCGACTCGGTCATGAGCCGCACTTCCCAGCCGTCTGCTTTGTAGCCAGGGATCTTCAGGGCACCCTCGGACAGTGACTTGGAGTCGTCGTAGAGCTCGCTCAGGTCGATGTCGCTGACAGAGCCCATCCCCTCACACCGCGGGCACATGCCGCCGACGAGGGTGAAAGTCTCCACCTTCGGCCTGTTCTTGCCCTTGCCCCGCTCGACGGTGATCGTGCCCCTCGCCGTCACCGAGGGCACGTTGAAAGCGAAGGCGCTGGGCGAGCCGATGTGTGGCGTCCCGAGCCGGCTGAAAAGGATGCGCAACATGGCGTTGGCGTCGGTCGCGGTGCCGACGGTGGAACGGACGTTGGCGCCCATCCGCTGCTGGTCGACGATGATGGCGGTCGTCAGGCCTTCGAGCACGTCGACGTCGGGCCGCGCCATGGTCGGCATGAAACCTTGCACGAAAGAGCTGTAGGTCTCGTTGATCAGCCGTTGCGATTCGGCGGCGATGGTGTCGAAAACGAGAGAGCTCTTCCCCGAGCCCGAGACTCCGGTGAACACCGTCAGACGGCGTTTGGGAATCTCGACATCCACGTTCTTGAGGTTGTTCTCACGAGCCCCGGTGACCCGGATGACGTCGTGACTGTCCGCTGCATGCATGGTGCTCACGCTAGATCAGGCCGGCTGCTGGCATAGAAGGACGGATCAGTCGAGCTGCTGGATCCGCACCATGTTGCCGGCAGGGTCGCGGAAAGCACAGTCGCGCAGACCGTAAGGTTGGTCGACTGGCTCCTGGACCACTTCGGCGTTGGTGGCTTCCAGCTTCTCGAAGAGATCGTCTAGATCCTTGGTAGCCAGGTTGATGCTGGCGTAGGTGCCCTTGGCCATCATCTCTGCGATGACGTTGCGCTCGTCGTCGGTTAGCCCCGGCGTGGCTTCGGGCGGGTAGAGGACAATGGAAGTGTCCGGCTGATTGGGGGGCCCAAGCGTGATCCAGTGCATTCCCCCGTATTCGACGTCGTTGCGGACCTCGAAACCGAGGGCGTCGCGATAGAAGGCAAGGGATGCGTCCGGGTCGGTGTGCGGGAGCATGCTTTGGTGAATCGTGATGTCCATGGCGTCGAAGTTACGCGCGGCTCGAAGACAACGCTTCTCGATTCCTGATCGGTCTGGTCACCTGCTTGGCCAAGCAGGGCGGAATCCCCTCCGTTGCCCCCGCCTCCTCGCTGCGATAGACACTGGGCGGAACACCGACGAGCTCGGTGAAGCGGGTGCTGAACGTGCCCAGGGAAGAGAAACCGACCGCGAAGCAGACCTCAGTGACGCTGAGACCACCCCGTCGCAGCAGCGCCATGGCCCGTTCGACACGACGGGTCATCAAGTAGGAGTAAGGCGACTCGCCGTAGGCGAGCTTGAACTGGCGGCTGAAGTGCCCGGCCGACATGTGGACTCCGCGTGCGATCGCCTCGACGTCCAGTGGCTGGGCGTACTCCTGGTCGATCCGGTCGCGGGCGCGACGTAGCCAGGCGAGGTCGCTCAGTCGTTGCGCTCGTGCGGGCTGGCTGGTCACCCCCACGATCGTGGCATGCACCACAATGGTTGTCTACCTATCGTCTCTGGTCGAGTTGGCCGACCAGACGCTTCGGAGCGGTGGCCCGAAAGGACTCCTCGAGCAGCTCCGCCACCTCATCGAAATCGGAGCCGACATCGAGGTCGAGACCGAGCCAACCGGAGGGTCCCAGATACGCCGGCACCCAGAACCTGGTGTCGGCCTCGAGAGCAGGGCGCTCCAAAGGGTCGGGCAGGAAGACGATGGCCCGATCGTGTTGAACCCACTCACCGTCGGCCTTGATCGAACCGCCGTAGTAAGCGAATACCTTTCGGGTGTAGAAGGCAGGACGGCCATGCGACTCCTTCTCGTCTGCTCCGGGGTAGGAGAGGGCGATGTCTCGAACACGAGCCAACAGCGGGTCGTCCGGGTCGTACATCCGGGGATGCGCCACATGACAATCCAAGCAGGATTGGAGAAGCACCCATGAGGCGTGCTTCGTACGGCTTCTGCTCTTCACGCACCCGGTTGTGCTCGGCTCGGGTCGCCCTCTGTTCGACCGGGTCGACCAGCCGATCGAGCTCGACCTATTGGAGCAAGCCGAGTTCGAGCAGGGAGTCACCATGCATCGCTACGCCGTTTCCGCCACCTGAGGCGGTCGGGCCCCAGAGGGCGCGGTTTCGCCAGATCGATGCGTGAGCGCGCGCGGTGCCGGTGCCCGGCTTCCCCGGAACAACGCGAGCACCTAGCCGTCGCTGGGCTGAGAGCGGGTGATCAGCCTGGTGGCCACCACCCCGGCAATGGCCAAGATCGACACGAGGGCGATCGTGTTGGCACCGAAGGTGGCGAAGGAAAGACTCGCCACGACGGACACGGCTCCTCCCCCTGAGACCCAGACCGCGACGAGTGCCAATGCGCGATGTCCTGAGCTCATTCCGTCCTCCGACTAGGCCGTAGAGGATCCTCATCTGACCACCTCGAAAGGGGGTTCGACCTCAACGACCTCGAAGTCATCGGTGTCCAGAGCTGTTTGCCACGATTCGATGCGGAAGGCGAGGGAAGGTCGAAGTTCGGAGCGACTCCTCAAATAGATCTCGGCGAAGTCATCCGGAGGGATCATCACGTGCCACGACACGCCGACCTCCCATTGATCGTTGAAGAACCCGTAGTGGGAGACGACGAGGAGCTCCGGGGCGAGATAGGTGCCGTCGAACTCGGTCGCGGGGGTCACCCCCAGCTCGGCATGGCTCTCCGCCAGCCACGGCGTGAAGAGCGCGAGGATCTCGGCCGCCTGTTCGGCTCGGTCGTCCTCCCATGGATGGACCGTGGTGGTCCTGGTAGCCGTGTGAGTCGTGTCACCAATCATGACCTCGAGGGAGATGGTCAGCTCGGTCTCGCTGGTGGAGGAGTCGGGGACCACGGTCACCTCGGACACCTCTTCGCCTGAGATCTCAGAGGGCTGAACGGTCACTGTCGCTCCGGGAGCACCGGCCTTCACCGTGGCCGTTCCCGCAGATTCGCTGGTTTGGCTGACCAGGAGCCTCACCTCGGCGCCGGGGATGACACCCTGAACGAATTCCGGAGAAACCACCACGGGCCCCGTCGGTGTCGTGGTCACCGGGCCAGGTCTGGTCGGAGTGGTGGGTGTAACCGACGTGGACGGTGCCGTCGATCCGTCACAGGCGGCCACCAGGATCAAGACCATTGCGATCGCCATCCGACCGAGGAGACGGGACGGAATCCACAATCGCTTCACCTGGTCAAGGAGGGAAAGACTCACCTCCGGCTCCTCTGTCGTGCTGTTAGCCGGGAGGTTGCAGCAGGCTCTGTCGCAAAGACCAGGGCCGAAAGTCACCAATGATCCGCCGGTGGAACACAGCAGCAGTCAAGCGACCGGCGTGGGATACGAGCCGATTGGAGCCGGTTGCCCGTTCGGGCCTCTCGGCCGCGTGATTGTTCGCGATTAGACAGACGGTCCATTCGGTTCTATCCATTTCATCGGTGACCGATGCCCACCAGACCCGAATTGCGCTCGAGTTTCCCATCACCTTCTCGCCCGATGGATGCTCATGGCCTCAGCCAGCATGCTCGGGTTCGCCGTGACCGTCCGCACCCCTACCTGGATGAATCCTGAAGGGTGCCGTCCTCGGATGCGCCTGCTGGATTGTCCAGCCACGGGCTCTTGTCTGGTCGGTGTGTGCAGCCGATGAATACAGGCTGCCGCCTCACCCGTCGAGGAGCGACGTGAGGGCGCCCTGGTCGCCGTTGGCGAGGGCGTGCTCGGCACGAAGACTGTCTCGGTCCCGATAGATGGAGGCGACTGCGGTGATCTGTCCCGCCTTCCGGTAGCCCACCATGACGTCACGCTGGTGGGGGTCACCGACGATCACTTCTTCGTCCCAGCCGTCGAGATGGCCGGTGACATTGATCGGCACGTCGTAATGCTGGCTCCAGAAGAAGGGAGGTTCGGTGAAGGCGACGTCGTGGCCGAGGATGTTGCGTGCCACGGACTGACCATGGCGTTCTGCCAGGACCCAATGTTCGATCCGGATCGGGTTGCCATCGGGCCCGGGGTAGCGCGCAACGTCTCCCGCAGCCCAGATGTTGGGGTCGCTGGTCCGTAACCGGTCGTCTACGACAATGCCGTGGTCGACGATGAGCCCCGCTGCCCCGGCCAGTTCGGTGCGAGGAAGGACACCGATCCCTACCACCACCAGGTCGGCGGGAAGCGACGTCCCGTCGTCCAGTTCGACGTGGTCGTGGCCGAACCCGTTGACTCTCACCCCAAGCCTGAGATCCACGCCCCGCTCCCGGTGCAGGTCGGCGACGAACCGGCCCAACGTTTCACCGATCAGATGAGCGAGTGGGATTTCCTCCGGGGCCACCACGGTGACATCGACGTCGCGGTGGCGGAGGGAGGCGGCCACCTCCAAACCGATGAATCCGGCTCCGACCACGACCGCCCGCCTCGCCGTGTTGAGGGCGGCGATGATTGCCTTGCTGTCGTCGAGAGTCCGTAGATAGTGGACATGAGGCAGGTCGGCACCGGTGACCGGGAGTCGGCGGGGTTCGGCGCCGGTTGCGAGAAGCAGGGCGTCGTATGACAGCTCTTCGCCGTCGGCCATGAGCACGGTGCGTGTGTCGCGGTTGATCGAGTCGACCCGTCTCCCGGTGATGAGATTGATTCCGGCGTCGGAGTAGAACTCCGGAGATCGCAGCGGCATCCACTCCTCCGGTGCGGTCCCTGCGAGATAGTCCTTGGACACGTTGGGTCGGTCGATCGGTGGCTCTTGTCCCACGAGGGAGATCGGTCCCTCGTAACCGTGGGCCCGCAGTTTCTCGGCGGCCGCCGCACCGGCTGCCCCGGAGCCTACGATCACCACCGAATCCGGCCGTTCGGGTGGAGCGGGCACCGCCGCCGCCGTCTTCTCAGTCGGTCCGGTGACGTAGATGCGACCCTCCCGGACACTGATGTCGTAGGTCGGTATCGGGTCGAGTGCCGGGGCGCCTAACGCCTCTCCGGTGTCCAGGTCGAAGGCGGCATGATGCCAGGGGCAGCGGATCTCACCTGCAACGCAGAAACCGTCACCCAGCGGACCCCCGTAATGGGTGCATGTCGAGCCAACGGCGCGCGGACCGTCCTGGGTCTGCACCAGAACCACGGGTTTCCCGTCGAAATGACCAACGCTCGGGGTCTCAGCGTCGAGGGCCTCGAGAGGCAGCCCCTCCTCCGCCAGGTCGGGTCCGCTCAGATTGGTCTCGCCCGCCATCGTCCCACTCCTTTCGGCTCAGGTCCGGGGTGGTCGGCAGGTGCCCGCACCCTTCACCGCATCCTAAGTCTAAAATTGAAAAATTACAACTTTAGATGTTCAGGTGGTGACCGGCGGTCGGACACGGACGCAGCAGTATCCGTCCTCGGGTGCGAGCACCGCGGTGGCGTCTGAGCCGGAGCCTTCGATCATTCCTTCGACCAGCGCCAGGTTTAGCCCACAGGTGGTCTCGCGGTCCTGGTCGCGAAGGAGGTGGAAGGGGCAGTTACGGAATCGGGTCTCTCCGCCCTCGATGGCCGGCTCGTAGCCGGTTTCTACCAGCGCCTCCGCCAGGCCGTGGCCGCCCAGTTGACAGCCGGTGCGTCGGGCCACCTCGTTCAGGGCGGCATCGTCGACATCGGCGGCACGAACGGCTTCGAGCAGGATCCGGGCTGCCAACTGGTAGCGGCGCGGAGGCACGGACACCTCATAGACCTGATCGGAGCGCCGGTAGAGCTTCGAAGGTCGGCCCGCCCCCGGTCCTTCCCGGCCGGTGAGCCGCCGGAACTCGAAATCCAACAGCCCGTCGTCGGCGAGACGATCCAGGTGGTAGGCGGCGACCTGACGGCTCACCCCCACCGCCTCGGCGGCCTCATCCCGGGTCACCGGCTCCGAAGAGGAGGAAACGAGGTCGTAGAGGGCACGCCGGATCGGCTCGGCCAAGGAGGACAACACCTCGAGGTCGGCACCACCCTCTGGTGACGTCTCGCCGGCCAGATCGGCCCGATCCGATTGTTGCTCACTCATCACACTTCCATTCTAAAACTGATTCAGGTTGACAATACATATCCCTGAGTTCTAATATCGCAGCAAGTCTACTTTAGAAAGGTGATGTTGCCATGACAACCACTGATGCGACCACTGGGGTCAAACCGTCACGGACCGCCTATCAGATCCTCCGGCTCGGCTTCACCGTGGCGCCGATCCTCTTCGGGCTCGACAAGTTCTTCAACCTGATGACGGACTGGCCCCAATTCCTCCCCGAGTTCGTCACTGACATCGTTTCCGGCAGCGCGGTCATGGCCGTCGTGGGAGTGGTGGAGATCGCCGCCGGGATCGGTGTATGGCTGCGTCCCAAGATCTTCGCGTGGGTAGTCGCCGGCTGGCTGGGCGTGATCATCGTCACCCTGGCAATCGCCGGCGGATTCTGGGATATCGCCCTGCGTGACTTCGGACTGCTCCTTGGAGCGGTGGCCCTCGGCCAACTCGCCCGCGCCCACGCCTGACCTCAGCACCAAGCCACCCGCCGCTCCAAGCCTCCTCCCACCGGGCGGCGGGTGGCCCAGCCCCTCGTGAAGGAGAAGCATGCTCGACCCACTCCAAGACGGCGCCCTCCAAGACCTCGCCCGCACCATTGCTCACACTGTCGACGTCCTCGGACGTACCTGCACCGCCAGACTTTTGGCCGGCATCGCCCTCGGGCTCTTCGAGAGCCCCGGGACAGACCCGGTTCTCAGGGCCGCCTCGACTCAGCGCGAGCGTCAGCGCAGACATCGACACGCGACGCCACACCGAGGCGTCCACCGGCGGCGTCCCCGTATCCGTCCGTGAGGTCGGTGTTCGAGGTTCTCGGGATGGCCGGCATCGGGTTGTCGGTCGTCGCCTACCTGCCTCAGGTGAGCCATCTGGCCAAGGAGCACTGCTCGGCGGGGATCAGCCCCAGAGCCTGGACCATGTGGCTCGCCAGCAGCCTCCTGGTCGGAGCACTGGCTGTCTACCGCCGGGACTATGTGTTCATCAGCCTCGCCGCCTCGAGCCTCCTATCCTCGACGGCCATCCTTCTCCTTTCCAGGAGATACCGCGGGATGGCCTGTGGCACCCACCGGTACCCCATCACCCAGCCGATACCCAGATGACCGCGAATACCACCCAGGAGCTGCTCCATTGCCCACTGCGCAACGACTCACATCCGTGACTGACTCGCGCGTCCGTCCGCTGACAACAGGCGCAGAAATCGACCACGCCGCAGCCGAAGCCGCGGTAGCTGACCTGCTCGCTGCCTTGGGACAGGACCTCGACGACGATCACCTTCGAGACACGCCGGCCAGAGTGGCCGCCGCCTACGCCGAGATGCTGACACCCCGGCCCTTCAACCCGACCACCTTCCCCAACGACGAGAGCTACAACGAGCTAGTGCTCGCAAGCGACATCCCTTTCCACTCCCTGTGCCAGCATCACCTGCTGCCCTTCAAAGGGGTGGCCCATGTCGGCTATCTCCCCAGAACGCGGATCGTCGGGCTGTCCAAACTGGCCCGGGTAGTGGAGCACTTCTCCCGGCGTCTTCAGGTGCAGGAGCGTCTCACCCAACAGGTTGCCGACTGGCTCCACCAACACCTCGACCCCAAAGGTGTGGGAGTGGTCATCGATGCCGAGCATCTATGCATGACGCTCCGCGGGGTGCAGGCCTCGGGGTCCCGCACCGTCACCTCCGCCCTTCATGGTCTCCTACGCAGGGACGAACGGTCCCGCGCCGAGTTCTTCGCCCTGGTCGAATAGTGGGTTCGCGAGAAAGGAGCCGATAGTTGGATTGGATTGGCTGGGTTACCTTTGGGCTGGTGGCCACGGTGATTCTCACCGCGGTCTTGGTGGCGGCTCAGCTGGCTGGTCTAACGCGTCTCGACATTCCCTTGATGTTGGGCACGCTCCTCACCGGAGACCCGGACCGGGCCAGGTTCTTCGGGTTCTTCCTCCACCTCGTCATGGGCCAGTTCTTCGCCCTGTTCTATGTCGCGGCCTTCGCCGAACTAGGCGCCGCCACCTGGTGGATGGGGGCAGGCTTCGGGGTGATACACGCCGCGGTGGCCGGTGCAGTGCTGGTGCCCCTTCTTCCGACCATTCACCCTCGCATGGCCACCGAACGGGCCGGGCCTGCCTCGAGAACCATCCTCGAGCCTCCCGGGCTTCTCGCACTCAACTACGGGTGGAGCACACCCCTGGTCACAGTGGCAGCCCACAGCGTCTACGGGGCAATCCTTGGTCTGTTCCTACAGGTGCCATGAACACGAACCGGAGGATCCCCATAGGCGACTACGGGCTCATCGGCGACACCCGGACCGCGGCGTTGGTCGCCGGCGACGGCAGCATCGACTGGATGTGCCTGCCCCGTTTCGACTCAGCGCCGGTATTCGGACGGCTCGTGGGTGGCGAGGAGGGAGGGTGCTTCGCAATCGGTCCCGACGAGCCTGGGACCGTAGTCGGGAGACGCTACAGAGGGGATACGACAACCCTGGAGACAACATGGGCCGTCGACGGTGGCCGCATCACCCTTGCCGACTCGATGGTGGGAGAAGTCAGCGAACGCATGCTCCCCGACAGCATGCTGGTGCGGCGCATCACCAGCCAAGGGCGGGCCATCCGGACCAGAGTCGAAATCAATCCCCGCTTCGGATACAAGCAGCGATCGGCCCGGCGGGTCCGACGCCAAGACGGCTCCCTCGTCATCGACCACGGCGACATCGCCCTCGCGGTCAGCAGCGATGCAGCAGTAGAGCTGACTCCCGACCGCCCCGCTGTCCTCGAAGTCACACCCGACCGTCCGGTGACCGTCGTCATGTCCGCGGCATATCGTGGCCCGCTCTTGCTCGTCCCCCCATTGGTAGCCGCCGAGCAGGCAGAACGCGACGAGACCCGCTGGCAACGGTGGGCCGACACGCTCATCACCGGGCCGCACCACCGCTCAGCCATGGTCCGCAGCCTCATCACCATTCAGCTGCTCACCTACTCGCCCTCCGGTGCTCCCGTGGCCGCGCCGACGACCTCCCTTCCCGAAACCGTCGGCGGCGG
>DASUUP010000418.1:0-2398 GCA_036373995.1 Acidimicrobiia bacterium | reverse complement strand
CGTGAGAATGGCATTGGCCCTCGCCCGGCCCGCACGCGGCATCTTCCGAGCTGTACGATCATGGAAGAAAAGTCGCTAGCCAAGAAACTCATAAAGCTCCGCCCCGACAAAGCAGCCACCGTCGGGGGGCCTCTGGTCTCGATCGTCGTGACCAATCGTGACGGGGAGAAGCACCTCGGACGTCTGCTCGATAGTCTGAGGACCCGGACTCACTACAGCCCGATAGAACTCGTGCTGGTGGACAACGGGTCTACGGACAGCTCACTATCGATTTTCGATGAGTGGGTCGGTGACAAACGTCTGGTCGCCAACAAACAGAACGCCAGTTTCGCAGCCGCAAACAATCAAGGCATCCGAGCCACAACCGGGGAGTACGTGTTGCTCGCCAACAACGACATAGAACCCATCCACCCCGATTGGCTGGGATTCATGGTGGAGTCTCTCACACAGGACATCGCAGCCGTGGGAGCCATGCTCGTCTATCCAAAGCGCCCACAACGAGAGCATCCTCCCGCGCATCCTGATCTCACGGTCCAACATCAGGGCACCTACTTCGAGTATTCGAAATGGGGTGTGCGCGCGGTGAACATGGGATCCGGGAGCGACCCACTCTCCACCGTTTCTCCAGAGCGACGCGAGGTTCCCGCGGTGACGGCGGCGTGTCTCCTCGCAAGACGCTCCGATCTCCTGGCGACTCCGTTCGACGAGTGTTACTGGTATGGATCGGAGGATTGGGATCTGTGTCTCCGTCTTGCCGAACGGGGGAAGATCGTCGTCGATGACAGGGCCGTCTTGTTCCATCACGAGTTTGGAACCCAGGACCGATACATGAGCGACGAGTGGTTGGAAGGCCGCACCCGGAATCATCAATGGTTCAACGATCTCTGGGGGCCCGCGTTGATGCGTAAGCTCAGAATGGAAGTTCTGGGCCCGAGATCTGGCTGGTTCTTCCGGGGCGAACGCCCTCCGATCCTGTGTGTGACATCGGGTTCTGACGCTCTAACCCAGCGTGTCGCCGAACAGCTACGTGAGCAGGCGCTTCAGGCAGGATGGAACCTGACTGAAGAGGAGTCACGATCTTGCGATGTCGCGATGGCAGTGGTGCCGCCTCACGACGTTCAATGGTTCGCCAGCCTCGATATCTCCATCGCCGTGGTCGTCAATCGAGAAAACGAGTGGGCACGCACCGGGAGTCTCGATGCCGCCACGAAGGTCGTTACCGCAAATGACCTAGGCAGGGCGCGACTGAATGCAGTTTGGGGATCGGGGATCGTCGAGGTGGAAAGAGGCCTGGGTGAACTGACGGAGTCGAGCACGTTCACCCGGCTCTTGGACATCGGCGCACCCAAAACAGACAAGATGAGAATCGGGATCTCGACTTGCGCCCCCGATTGGGCCAAGGCCCAGTTCTGGGGTGACACACATGTGGCTCGGGGTTTGATGCGGGCGTTCCGACGTCTCGGTCACGAGGCGACCGAACTGATCATGAGCGATTGGGATGGGGCCAAGGCCGCGAGCTGTGATGTCGTCCTGCATTTGCGTGGCCTCACCCGTCGACCGGCTGCGCGCGGTCAATGGAATCTGCTGTGGGTCATCAGTCACCCGGACCGACTCGAGCCCGGGGAGTGCGACGATTACGACTTGATTGCTTCGGCGGGCAAGGTGCACGCCGAACAGCTCAGCTCCGAGATTGGACGCCCCGTTCACTTCATGCCCCAAGCCACGGATGCCGACACCTTCAAGATCGGGCCGCGGAACGTGGACTATGAGGCTCCGGTGCTCTACGTGGGGAACGCCCGCTGGCCTAACCGAAGAGCCCCTCGCTGGCTGATGCGTAACCGACGCGCGTTTCACCTCTATGGAAAGAATTGGGAGGAATTCCCGGAGGCCCGGTTCGTCCGCCGGGACTACATACCGAACCAGGAGCTCGCCGAGGCATATCGGTCAGCCGCGGTCGTGGTCGCCGACCACCACGGGTCCATGCGCACCAACGGTTTCGTCGCCAACCGTCTCTTCGACGTCTTGGCCTCGGGTGGTGTGGTGCTGTCCGACGACGTCAGAGGACTACATCAACTGTTCAACGATCTGATCCCCACTTACTCAGATGCACGCGAACTAGAGAGTCAACTCCGGATCCTGCTGGCGGATGCATCGCTTCGCCGTCGGCTAGCAGCCGAGGGCCGCCAGGTCGTCCTCTCCGGCCACACGCTCGACCACCGGGCCCGCGAATGGTTGAGACTGCTCGACGAACTGTGAGGCGCCGGAATCTGCTGCCGCAGCAGATTCATCCCCGGCCAATGTCGGTCTTTGTGGCCTGCAGCACCAGGGACGTTCAGCGTCTTTAAACACCGCCAACAACAGCGAATGTGAAGCCGCTGTCCTCCTTGTGAACCACGTG
>DASUUP010000417.1:0-6790 GCA_036373995.1 Acidimicrobiia bacterium | reverse complement strand
AGCGACTGGTCGAGCGTGGCTGTCTCCGACACATGGATGGTGTCACCGTTGAGGCTCGCCCCCTCACCGACGACCGCGACATATTCGTCGTTGCGGGCGACGTCGATGATCACGCCGACCAGTGGGCGGGCGTTCTCCCAGAGAGCGACCGAGACGGCCACTTGGGGGACCCGATGGACGAAGTTCACCGTTCCATCGAGTGGATCGACGATCCACACCCTCCCCTCATGCCAGTCGGCGCCCCCCTCCTCCTCACCGAGGATGGCGTCATCGGGGAAGTGGCTGCCGATAACCGAGCGGATCGCGGTCTCGGCGTCTCGATCTACCTGAGTGACAGGGTCGACGGCACTCTTCATCTCGGTGTCGAGCGACTGGAAGAAGCCAGTCTGCACCACGTCGGCACCGGCGCGAGCAGCGTGCAACGCAACCCAGACATCACCTTCCCACATGTCGCGCGACTCTAGGGTGCACCAGGTGTCGGTCGTAGATCCGGTGACGCCCGTACCCTGCCGGACGTGAAGACGGTCCTCCTCGCACTTGCGGGAGCTGCAGTATCGGTGCTGGCGTTTCCGCCGTTCGGGCCCGGGCTACTCATCATTCCGGGGATCGCCTTGTTCCTCGTCGCGCTACGAACGTGTCGGACGCGAATGCAGGGCTTGTGGATCGGAGGTGTGTACGGGGTCCTCTTCTTCGGCGGGCTGATGTGGTGGCTGGGCGAGCTCGACCCGCTCGCCCTGGTCCTCGTTCCGGTGCAGGCGGTCTTCTTCGCCATCTACGGCTGGTGGCTGGCAGGAAGGGGACAGGCTGAGCCGACGCGTTGGTATCTCGGCGCCGTGGGGGGCTGGGCGCTGATGGAGGTCATTCGCTACCGGTTCCCGGTCGGTGGTCAGGAGTGGGGTGCAGCCGGCTACGCGCTGAGTGACAACCTCTATGTGCGGCTGCCGGCCTCGGCGGTGGGGACCAGTGGGCTCACGGTGATCGTCGTCTTGCTCGCGGCCATGGCAGCGCTGGGTCTCACACGGCACTGGGATTCGAGGATTCGCTGGGCCGCCGTCGTCCCCGTTCTGGTCGTGGCCGCCACGGTCCCGTCGGTGATGACTCAATACGACGCCGGCCCGTTTCCGGTCGCGATAGTCCAGGGGTCGACACCGTGCCCGTTCGAGGACTGCCCGCCCAACGAGCGTCTTCGGACCTTCGAGCAGCATCTGGCCCTGACCGAAACCATAAGGACCGGCACGGTGGAGCTGGTGGTTTGGCCCGAGAGCTCCACCGGCTCCACCAACGCCGACCCGATGCTCAACGACGAGATCAGGGAAGCGATCGCGGAGCAGGCGAGACGCATCGAGGCCGCCATTCTCATAGGCGGTGACCGCATCGTCAACGACGACGAGTTCGTCAACGCCAACGTCTTCTTCGACGCCGAAGGCGAGATCGTGGGAGAGTATCGCAAGCAGCATCCGGTGCCTTTCGGCGAGTACATCCCGTCCCGACCTTGGTTCGAGTGGATCCCGGCACTCGACCAGGTCCCCCGGGACATGATCCCCGGCGAAGGACCAGTGGTGTTCGACATGGGCATGATCGAGTTGGGCTCGGTGATCTCGTGGGAGGGAGGATTCTCCCGGTACGCCCTCCAACACCGCCGGGCCGGCGCCAACGTCTTGGCGGTCACGACGAACAAGGCCTCCTACGGACCGGACGCGCCAACGTCGGATCAGTTCATCGGAATGACGCGGATGAGAGCCGTCGAACTGGGAGTTCCCGTGATCCACGCCGCGGTCACCGGCAAGTCGACGATCGTCGACTACCAGGGCTCCTTCGACGCTACGACCGAGACAGGTGAGTCGGTCATCGTTTACGGAGACGCCGGGCTGTCGACGTCCACCATCTACTCGAGCATCGGGGACACTTTCATATACCTGGCTGCCCTGGTCGGTTTGTACTCGGTGTGGCGTATGTGGACACTGGTAGGTTCGGACGAACACCCACACGAGGAGGACTGAATCCATGTCGCAGGCTCTCGAGAACCTGCTCCGCGAGGAGCGGACGTTCCCGCCGTCCGAGGAGTTCACGGCCCAGGCCAACGCCAAGCCGGGGATTCATGACGAGGCGGCTGCCGACTACGAGGCCTTTTGGCACCGACAGGCACTGGATCGGATCTCGTGGTTCACCGAGCCCAAAGAGGTTCTCGACGACTCCAACCCGCCCTTCTACAAGTGGTTCAGAGATGGCGAGCTCAATCTCTCCTACAACTGTCTCGACCGTCATCTCGAAGACCACGGAGACCAGGTGGCCTACCACTGGGTCGGCGAGCCCGGTGACACCAGGACCCTGACCTATTCGGATCTTGCCAGGGAAGTCAACCGATTCGCCAACGGCTTGAAGAGCCTGGGATTGGAGAAGGGCGACCGGGTGGCCATCTATATGGGAATGATCCCCGAGCTTCCGATCGCCATGCTGGCCTGTGCCCGTCTCGGCCTGGTCCACTCCGTGGTCTTCGGTGGTTTCAGTGCCGACGCGCTCTCCTCGCGAATCCTCGACGCCGACGCTCGCATCGTCATCACCCAGGATGGGGCTTGGCGTGGCGGCAATGTCGTCCCCCTGAAGCTGAACACCGACGAGGCCCTGGAAAAGACTCCGGGGATCGAGCATGCCATCGTGGTCAACCGGACCGATCATGGCGTCCCGATGAAGGACGGACGTGACATTTGGTGGCACGACCTGATCGACGGTCAACCCGAAGAGTGCGAGCCCGAGGTGCTGAACGCCGAAGACCCGCTGTACATCCTCTACACGTCGGGGACGACCGGCAAGCCCAAGGGGATCGTTCACACCCAGGGCGGCTATCTCGCTGTTGTGACGACCACCCACTCGTATGTCTTCGACATCAAGCCCGACACCGACGTGTATTGGTGTGCGGCGGACATCGGGTGGGTGACCGGGCACAGCTACATCGTCTACGGCCCTCTGGCCAATCGCACCACGGGTGTCATGTACGAAGGGGCGCCCAACTTCCCCGAGTTCGATCGGCTCTGGCAGATCATCGACGACTATGCCGTGACCATCTTCTACACCGCCCCCACTGCGATCAGGGCCTTCATGAAATGGGGAGACGGGCACGTCGACAAACACGATCTCTCGACTCTGCGGGTCATCGGGACGGTTGGGGAGCCGATCAACCCCGAGGCCTGGATCTGGTACCACGAGCACGTCGGGAAGGGGAACTGCCCCATCGTCGACACGTGGTGGCAGACCGAGACCGGGGGAATCATGATCACTCCGCTACCTGGGGTGACCGCCACCAAGCCCGGGTCGGCCACCAAGCCGTTCCCGGGAATCGCCGCCGATGTCGTCGACGACGACGGCAACAGTGTCCCGCTCGGAGGGGGCGGGTTCCTCGTCATCACCCAGCCGTGGCCGTCGATGGCGCGCACGATCTACGGCGACGACAAGCGCTACGTCGACACCTATTGGTCACGTTTCGAGGGCCGGTATTTCCCGGGCGACGGGTGCAAACGCGACGAGGACGGCTACTTCTGGCTGCTGGGACGCGTCGACGACATCATGCTGGTCTCTGGCCACAACATCTCCACGACCGAGGTGGAGTCGGCACTGGTCAGCCATTTCGCGGTCGCGGAGGCGGCCGTGGTCGGGCGGAAGGACCAGATCACCGGTCAGGCGATCGCAGCCTTCGTGACGTTGCGGGCGAGTGCATCCGGTGACGAGGCTCTGATCGATGAGCTTCGCGACCACGTCGCGCACTCCATCGGCTCCATCGCCAAGCCGGCCTCCATCGTCTTCACCGGGGATCTGCCCAAGACCAGGTCCGGCAAGATCATGCGACGTCTGCTCCAGGACATCTCCGAAGAGCGCCAGCTCGGCGATGTCACCACCTTGGCCAACGCCGACATCGTGGCCGAGATCGCTGAAAAGGCCTCCGGCGGCGGGATCTGACCGCGTCTCTCAATCCGTTCTGTGTCGATTCTTCCGTCTCAGAGACGGAAAAATCGACACAGAAGCGTGTCAGAGGAGTATCGCGCCGGCCACGAACACGATCAGGATGAGAAAGCCGCCGGCGAGCTCGATTCCCGTAGACGTGAGGACGGCTCGGACTGCGGCCCTGGTCGACGGCCATGCCCGGCCGGGCCCGTGGCGGGCCCGCTCGAAGACGTAGATGGTCGCGACGAATCCAATAGGAGCGCCTACGACCGGGATGGCAAATAGGCCGATCACCCCGGCCACCACAGCCAGGAACAACACCCATCCGGGCAAACCGGCCGCGGCGAGACGCCGATGGGGATAGAGATACTTCAAAACCGTGGCACCGGCCGCGATCACCACGACCAGCCCGACGACCACCCACGCGATCGGGTTCGACTCCTCGAAGGCCCAGAGGACGGTGGCGATGACCTGAAGGGCGATCCCTGGGAGAAAGACGAGCACGATGCCGACCAGGCCGACGAGGACGCCGACCCCTGCCAGGATGTCATGGATCTCCAACCCGGTCTAACCCAGGGTGGCGGCCAGGTCGGCCACCGCGGCCGAGCCTCCCTCGACAATCGGCTCTCCGTGACCGAAGAGGATCACCTCGTAATCGAACCCGACCAACTTTGACACCGAGGCGTTGGCCAGGTCGATGTCGTCACTGAAGCCCGGGTTGGGCCCGACGACGCCACCATTCTCCCCATTCAGGGCGTCACCGGCGACGAGGACTCCAGCTGCGGCGTCGAGAACACAGATGTGTCCCGCGGTGTGTCCGGGTGTCTCGATGATCTGGAGGCCGCCGAAGACCGTGTCGCCGTCAGCAACGGCCTGACCTTCCGTTGGAGCATCGATCGCCCCGAGGTCGGCGGCACCAGCGAACCAAGGCAAAGCCTCGGTCGTGGCCTCGATTACCGCCGGGACACTCCCTTGGTGGTCCGGGTGCAGATGGGTGACGACCAAGGTGCCGACGTCGCCCCAGCCCAGCCCGACCTCTGTCAGCGCCGCCTCGATGGCGCCTTCGCTGCCCTCGACCCCGGTGTCGACGATGGCGGCCTCTCCTCCCCGATAGAGGATGTAGGCCGATACGAACCCGAGGTCGACCCGGTGCCACTCGTGCCCTGCCGAGGTGGCAGAGGTCGACGAAGTCGTGAAATCGGCCGCGGTGGACCGAGGCGATGTCGTCGATCCTGCACCGGGTGGAGTGGTGCCGGGCTCGTCGGTCGGAGTGGCGGTGTCGGTTGGATCCTCCGAACAAGCCGCGGCACCGAAGACCATCACCGCCAGACCCGCCCTTCCCATGTCTTTCAGGATCAGGCGGCGGTTGACGAGCCTGTGCGCAGTCATGACCCAAGGCTACGCCACGTCGCGTTTTGTCCGTGCGTAGAGTCCGGTCATGGCGACCAAGATCACCCTCCGCGAGTCCGACCTGCCCACCCACTGGTACAACGTCGTGGCCGACCTGCCGGCGCCGCCGCCTCCGGTCCTCCATCCCGGGACACACGAGCCAGTCGGGCCCGACGACCTCGCACCACTGTTCCCGATGGATCTGATCCTCCAGGAGGTGGCAACCGACAGGTTCATCGAGATCCCGGAGGAGATCAGAGAGGTTTATCGGCTCTGGAGACCGTCGCCCCTCCATCGGGCCCACCGTCTCGAGGCCCTGATCGGCGGTCCGGCCCGCATCTACTACAAGTACGAGGGGGTGAGCCCGGTCGGCTCCCATAAACCGAACACAGCGGTGGCTCAGGCGTATTACAACGCCAAAGCGGGGGTGAAGAGACTATCCACCGAGACCGGGGCCGGACAGTGGGGATCAGCCCTGGCCTTCGCCTGCTCATTGTTCGGATTGGAGTGTGAGGTCTATCAGGTTCGCGCCTCATATGACCAGAAGCCGTATCGAAAGGCACTGATCGAGACGTACGGCGCGACGATCTACCCGTCGCCGTCGACCAACACCCAGTACGGGCGCAAGGTTCTCGAGGAGGACCCCGACACACCGGGCAGCCTCGGGATCGCCATCTCAGAAGCCGTCG
The DNA here is from genome assembly GCA_036373995.1 of Acidimicrobiia bacterium. Classification (GTDB taxonomy): domain Bacteria; phylum Actinomycetota; class Acidimicrobiia; order Spongiisociales; family ZC4RG35; genus JANQRA01. The sequence goes on along the minus strand of DASUUP010000417.1, from coordinate 776 downwards.
AGGTGGCTGCCACCAACGAGGACGTCAAGTATTCACTCGGCTCGGTCCTGAACCATGTGCTCATGCACCAGACCGTGATCGGCGAGGAGACCCTGAAGCAATTGGCGTTGGTGGACGAGACACCCGATGTGATCATCGGGTGCGCCGGTGGGGGCTCCAACTTCTCCGGCTTCGCATTCCCCTTCGTCAGAGAGAAGATCGCCGGGAAAATGGACCCGGTGGTGCGGGCGGTCGAGCCCGCGGCAGCGCCATCGTTGACTCGAGGCTCATACCAGTTCGACTTCGGCGACACCGGGCAGATGACCCCTCTGGTCAAGATGCACACCCTGGGCCACCCCTTCGTCCCTGCTCCGATCCATGCCGGGGGGCTTCGCTACCACGGGATGGCCCCTCTCGTCTCCCATCTGTTGGAGCTGGGTCTCATCGAGGCGACTTCACTCCATCAGACCGAGACCTTCGAGAAGGCTGTCCAGTTCGCCCGGGTTGAGGGGATCATCCCCGGCCCGGAGCCCACTCATGCGGTGGCCGAGGCGATGAACGAGGCGATGCGTGCCAAGGATGCCGGCGAGGAGAAGGTGATCGTCTTCAATCTGAGTGGTCACGGCCATTTCGACATGGCCGCCTACTCCGCCTACTTCGCAGACGAGCTCGAGGACTACCACCACCCCCAGGACGAGATCGACGCCGCCATGGCCACGGTGCCTGCGGTCGGCGGGTAGCCCCGAGCCCTTCTGTGTCGATTTCTCCGTCTGTGAGACGGAGAAATCGACACAGAA
>DASUUP010000416.1:0-3547 GCA_036373995.1 Acidimicrobiia bacterium | reverse complement strand
GATGAGCGGAACGGGGGGTGTACTTGCGGGTCATTGCATTGAGATGCTCGACGGCGCCATCGGTGATGAGCTCGGCGTCGCCTTGGATCTGGAGGTAGCGGTTGGTGTCGTTTGGGTCGACCGCGAGCAGACTCACCTTGGGATTGGCCAACAGGTTGCGTCCCGTTTGCTGCTCCAGAGCGGTGTTGATCCGGGGACAGGCGCCGTCGAAGTCGACCCACTCCAGGGACGACTGAGGCTGGCCGTCGGCTCTGATGGTGGTGAACACCCCGTGGAGCGCTCTGGTGAGCAGGTCGACGTGCGACCCTGGGATCGCAACCGGTTCGATCGCGGAGATAGAGGTCAAACTCCCTCCCTGTTCTTCGTGGCGTCGAGTGCGTAGACGTGTGTGGGTTGGATCCGGCACAGGACGGGGATCTTGGCTTCTGCGAAACTGGCCGGAATGGCGTCCCCGAAGAATCGGATCGACCTCCCGGCGTACTTGGAGGCCAGCAGGTCGAGGTGTTCGGACGCCCCGACTTCCGTCATTTCCACCACCGTGCCCCGTACTTCGAGAGACCGGAGTGACTGGTCGGGGTCGTAGCAGAGAAGCGTCACCTGGGGGTTGCGGCGCATGTTGTGCTCCTTGGCAAACCCTCGCATGGTGTTGACCCGGACGCATTCGCCGTCGAAGTCGCACCACACGACGGAGGTCTGCGGATACCCGTCGGCTGTCACCGTTGTGAGGGCGGCGACCGGGGGACATTCAGCCAGGTCTTCATGTGACTCCGGGATCTGATCAGTCAAACGCCGGGTTAGCCCAAGAGCTGATGACACGGTCCTCACCTCATTGCCCGAATACCCATCAGCCCCTCCGATGCCGGACATCAGCATCTTCATGGTCTCCCTTCGACGGGCGCCGGCTGGCTTAGGAACCCGCTGACGTGATCCATGACCTCGGCGCGCCGCTCCTCATGTGGATTGTGACCGGCGAGTTCGATGATCCGGAGGCGGGCTCCTGAGATCCTTCCAGCCAGCTTTTTCTGGCATTCGGGTGGGAACACGAAGTCGTCGCGCCCGGCCATCACCAGGGTCGGCACATGGATCTCGTGGAGGCGGTCCATCACCGTCCACCCCTTGATCAGATGACGTGAGGCGAAGATGAGGGTCTCCGGGCGCGGTTTCGACCGCCATCCACCGTGGATCATGGCTTTGGCCATCGTGTAGAGGAAGGGAGTGTGGGAGTAAGCGCCCCCGATCTGGATGAAGATGAGGAAGAACTCGCGCGGTGTGAATTCGCCGTTGAACCAGCGTCGAACCAGTTCCGCCCTCCTGGGGCTATGACCCCGTCTAGCCAGAAGGTCAGCGGCGTTCTCCTGCGACCAGTACGCATCACCCCCGGTGTCGAGCAGAATCAGATGTGTCAGGTTCTGTGGGTAACGCAGTGCATATTCGAGGGCGACATGGCCGCCGAAGGAATGGCCGAGCACCGCCCACCGTTCGAAGCCCAAACGGTCACGCAACGCGTCGGCATCTGCGGTGAGGTTCTCCCATGTCATCGATTCGACCGGTGCCCCGGTGGAGCGTCCGTTGCAGCGATGGTCGTAGAAGACCAGGGTGAACCGGTCAGCCAGCTGCTGGAACGGGCGCAGTGACCAGTGGTCCAGGCCGGGCCCGCCGTGCATGACCAGCAGCGGGTATCCCTGTCCCACCACCTCGACGTTGAGGAATACATCCCGGATCGGCAGCATCGTCATTCTGTAGGCCTTTCTTTGGATGCGACCAAGTGGGGAGATTCTTGCTCGCGCAATACGAGCGCTTGCAGCTCGTGGCGAATGCCGGCGGCGAGGACATCGATGTCGGGGCAGGCTTCCGCGTCGGCAACGATGCCGATGAGGAGGTCTCCTGCGTAGGAGAGAGCCCCAATCCCGACTGGCTCGTCGGCGATGAGGGGTATAAAGGGGAACACTTCGAGCATGCGCGCTCCGGCCAGGTAGAGAGGTATCGGGGGTCCCGGGATGCTGGCGGTGGCCACGTTGACCCGCTGACGCATGGCCGCCATCAGAGTGAAGCGTCTCAGGATCCGGCTGTGCACGAGGACCCCGAGAGAAGTCCGGGTCATCGCTTTCCGACGTCTGGTCTCGGCGGCAACTTGTTTCATCCTCCCCACCGGATCGGGATCACCGACGCGGAGCGGCACCGCCATCTGTGCGATCTCGTTGCGCTGCTGGACGCCGTCGTGTCGAGGTCGAAGCGACACCGGTGAGTAGGCCCGGATCGTCGTGTCGGCGACCGGCTCTCCACGGCTTTGAAGTAGGGCACGGACACCGCCGGCGGCGACCGTGAGGAGGACGTCGTTGACGGTGGCGCCGTGGGCTCTCCCCGCCTGTTTGACTGCTTCGAGACTGGCCCTGATCAGCCTGACCTGGCGTCCCGAGCCCACCATCCGATTGAGGCTGGTCTCCGTCGCGGGCTGTTCGGTGAGGAGCTCTCGCATCGCAGGCCATGCATCACGCGCTCGACGAAGAGCTGCCCGAGGTCGGAAGATCGCCGATACCGCCCTGGTCATGGACCGGAGGTGTTGTCTCAAGTTGTCGATGGCAAGCTCCCGGTTCGACGGCCGGCGTTCGGGTGTCCACGGGAGCGGCGGCGCCGGTGAAACACCGGGTGCTGTATCGAGGAGAGCGGTCACCGTCGCCATCGCCGCCATGCCGTCGGCGATCGAATGGTGGATCCTCACATACAGCCCCACCCGTTGGTCCGACAATCCGGTCAAGAGCCACATCTCCCATAAAGGCCTGGTTGGGTCGAGGGGCCGTCTACGGATTTGCTCGATTGCCTCGAGCAAGCCGGTTTCCTCGCCGGATGGTGGAAGGGGATGCTCGCGAACATGTTCACGGAGGTCGAAGCCTGGATCATCCACCCATAGGGGACCGCCTAGCCCTGGTTGGGGGGTGTAAATCAACTGACGGAATCGGGGGACGAGATGCAGACGACCCTCGATCGCCTGCCGGATGGTCTCAATCCGCAGGCGGCCGGTGGAGTCGAGCCAGGTAGCGCCATCGAGGATGGCAAGGGCGCCGATGTCCTGTGGCCACCGCCTGCTGGCTCCCAGCATCATCCGGTCCAATGGGGTCAGCCGATCGATGGTCATCTCGGAATCACCTACGGCGATTTGGGATCGATTGGGGTGAGGATGCCGACCCGTTCCTCGATGGCCTCCGCGGCCTCGAGGCACAGGTCCTCCCGAAACCGGGGGCCGATGACCTGCACTACTTGTGGGAGTCCATCTGCGATGCCGACAGGAACCGCCCTGCGGGGAGACCAAGCGCGTTCACCGCGATGGCCATGCGCATCCCCCGAATGGTCTCTGCCACCCGACCGTCTTTGAGGTCGGTCCCCACTTCGAAGGGAATGTCGGTGTAGATGGGGGCGACTATCAGCGGATAGGTCTCCTGGAATTCGCCCCAGATTCGCGACAGCGACTGTCTGACGGTGAAACTCTGCATGACCGTCACCGGGTCTCGGTCACCGGCCACCTCGTAGAACTGTGAGAGGAAGCGTTGGG
>DASUUP010000415.1:0-5165 GCA_036373995.1 Acidimicrobiia bacterium | reverse complement strand
CAGTCGAAGCCGGCACCGACGGGTTCAGCGCCAGCCGAGCCCTCGACAAGATGGGTTGGCACTCGTCGAACACCGCCGAATTGGTGCTGCAGGACGTCTGGGTTCCCGAAGGAAACTTGATTGGTGAGGAGAACCGCGGGTTCTACTACATCATGGGCAACTTCCAGAACGAGCGGCTCGCCATCATGGGTCAGGCCATCGGAGAGGCGCAGACCGCTTTGAACCTCACCCTGGATTACGTGAAGGATCGGCGCGCATTCGGATCTCCCCTGTGGAACAAGCAGGCGATTCGCCAACGGCTGGCGATGCGCCAGGCAGAGGTGGATGCCGCCCGTGAGCTGCTGTACCGGGCGGCCTGGCTCACCGACCGGGGCGAAGACACGGTCCGTGAGGTGTCGGAGGTCAAGGCCCTCATCGGCGAGTTGGTCAACTCGGTGCTGTATGACTGTGTTCAGTTTCACGGCGGCATGGGCTACATCGCCGAGACCGCTGTCGAGCGTCTCTACCGCGACGTGCGGATTCACTCGATTGGCGGTGGCGCCACCGAGGTCATGTTGGAGGAAGTAGCCAAGCGGCTCTGAGTCAGTCCCCAGCCCGGCTGGCGGCAGCTGCGATCTCATCGGGCTCGAGGGGATGCCACGACAACTCGAGCGCCGACCACAGCGTCTTGGACATCGGGTAGAAGAGCGCGGGCACCAAGAGGTTCACCACGAGTGTCACGATCAAGACTGCAGTCCAGGGAACGTCCGGCCATGTCAGCAACAGCGAGCCGCCGAACACGATGAGGAAGGTGGCAAAGATGACCACCGTGTTGATGGTCACGGCTCCAACCCAGTAGCCGGGCTCCCGCTCGAATCGGAGACCGCACCGGTCACAGGATTCCTTCATCCCGAACCATGAAGAGAACGCGGGCTCGCCACATCGAGGACACTGGCGCCTTACGGCGCGCCCCAACATGGTTCTCCGTGATGCAGAAGGATCTACGAGCATCGGGCGAGGTTATCGTCGGAGGGTGATTGGAGAAGTTGCCGCTCGCCTCCGACGTGAATACGAAGCCGAGGGTCTGGCCGAGGCGAAAATGGCTCCGGATCCGATCTCCGAATTCCAGTCCTGGTTCGACGATGTCTCTATCACATCCATCGAGGAGCCCAATGCATTCGTCCTCGCAACGGTCGACGAAGATGGCACGCCTTCCGCCCGTGCGGTTCTCATGAAAGACCTCTCCTCGGCCGGGATCACCTTCTACACCAGCATGGAGAGCCGGAAGAGTCGAGCCCTGAGGGTCAACCCGAAGGCGGCGGCGACCTTCGTATGGGTTCCCCTCCACCGACAGGTGCGTTTCGAAGGGACCGTGAGCGAGGTCGATCCTGATGTCGCCGACGAGTACTTCTCGACGAGGCCACGTGGCGCGCAGATCGCGGCTCACGCGTCTCGTCAGAGCGAGGTGGTTTCTGATCGGGAGATTCTCGATAGCCGGTTCGCCGGGCTGGACGACGAGTTTGGTAATGAGATACCTCGTCCCGATCACTGGGGAGGATGGCTGCTCAGCCCCACCGTGGTCGAGTTCTGGCAGGGACGGCCCAACCGATTTCACGATCGGATCCGCTATCGGTTGGAGGAAGGGAAGTGGGTGAAGGAGCGTCTGTCGCCGTGAGAATTCACGTGGTGGGATCCTCAGGGACGTTCCCCGCACCCGGTCGGCCGGCATCGGGGTATGTCATCGAGCACGAGGGAACGCGTGTTTGGTGTGATGCCGGTCCCGGGACCTTCATGTTGCTCCCGATGGAACCCGACCTGATCGACGCGGTCGTGATCTCTCACCAGCATCCCGACCACTGCTCTGACATCTTCGCCGCATATCACGCTTGGACCTATCGACCCGTGCCGAGAGACCCGGTGCCCTTGTTCGCACCGAAGGGGGTCTGGGATCGCATGGTCGACTTCCTCGAGAAGGAGCCTGGTTGTTTCGACTTCACCCCGGTGGAGTCTGGTGACAGCGCAGGCATCGGTGCCCTCGATGTCGAGTTCGTGGAGATGGACCACCCGGTCCCCACCGTCGGGTCCAGATGGGAAGGCACCAACCGGACTCTCTTCTTCACAGCGGACACCGGACCGGCCGGCAAGTGGATGAAAGTCGCAGAGAACGTCGACATGATGCTGTCCGAGGCCGCTCTTCAAGGTGAGACCGAGGACAAGGCGGTCCCACATCATCTCACCGCATCAGAGGCCGGTCAGATCGCCCGCGAAGTTGGAGCTACTCGTCTCACCCTCACTCACATCCCGCCGTACCTGGACCCGTCACAGTCGGTTGCCGAAGCGGAGAGGGCTTTTGACCGACCGGTTCGACTTGCCGTGCCCGCAACGAGTTTTGACGTCTGACGGCCGAAGGTAGGTTCATCCGCATGTCCCAACGGCCACCCAACGAACTCCGTCCTGTCAGCGTCGAACTGGGCTTCACTGAATCGACACCCGGTTCGGTCCTCATCTCCATGGGGCGGACCCGTGTCCTGTGCACGGCTTCTGTGGAGGATGACGTGCCCCGCTGGATGCGGGACTCCAACCGGGGTTGGGTGACCGCCGAGTACGCAATGCTTCCCGGCTCATCGCCGGAGCGGGTGCGTCGCGATCACGTGAGCGGGGGGAGAGCCAAAGAGATCTCGAGGCTGATCGGACGGGCGTTGCGAGCAGCGGTGAACCTGAGGGCCATGGGAGAGGCGATGGTTCGGGTCGACTGTGACGTCATCGAAGCTGACGGAGGGACCCGCACCGCTGCCATAACGGGTGCGTGGATTGCATTGCACCAAGCGCTCGAGGACGCTGTCGCCCGGGAAGTGATCACCGCCAACCCGATCGTGGACCACGTGGCCGCGGTGTCGGTCGGAATAGTCGACGGCGTCAAGGTGCTGGATCTCGACTACGAGAACGACGTCAAGGCCGAAGTCGACCTGAACGTCGTCATGAGTGGACGAGGCCTCCTCGTCGAGGTGCAGGGCACGGCAGAGGGATCACCTTTCACACGTCAGGATCTCGACGAGATGCTCGACCTCGCGACCACCGGGATAGAGGAGCTTCACGACCTGCAGCGACGGGCGGTGGCGGAGTGATTCCGCGGCTCGTCGTTGCATCGAAGAACTCCGACAAAGTCACTGAGATCGAAGAGGTGCTCCACGAGACCGCCCTCGCCGACGAGATCGTGCGTGACTTGGACTGGCCCGATGTGGAGGAGACCGGTGGGAGCCTCGAGGAGAACGCCATCCTGAAGGCGCGGGCCGTGGTCGAGGCGACCGGCCTCCCGTCCCTGGCCGACGACACCGGCCTGGAGGTCGAGGCCCTCGACGGTGCCCCCGAGGTCCACACAGCTCGCTTCGCCGGTGACGGTGCGCGCTATGAGGACAACGTGGCCAAGCTGCTCGAAGTGCTCGATGGTCAAGACGAGCGCCGAGCCCGGTTCCGGACCGTTGTTGCACTGGTCTTCCCTGATGGGGTCGAGGTCACGGCTGACGGTGCCCTCGACGGGGTCATCACCGACGCAGCTCGGGGGTCTGGAGGGTTTGGCTACGACCCGGTGTTCGAGGTCGATGGCCGCACGTTGGCTGAGATGTCGGTGGAGGAGAAGAACGGGCTCTCCCATCGTGCCCGGGCGATCAGGGCGCTGGCGGAGTCATTGGGCGCGTGAGACCGCGGGTCGTCATCCTCGGAGGTGGCTTCGCAGGATTGAACGCCGCCAAGGCTCTCAATGGAGCCGACGTCGACATCACGATCATCGATCGGCGCAACTTCCATCTGTTTCAACCACTGCTCTATCAGGTGGCGATGGCTGCGCTCAACCCATCGGATATCGCCTATCCCATCAGATCCATCTTTCGCGGACAGAGCAACGTTCGAAAGGTCCTGCTGGGGGAGGTGACTCATGTCGATCTCGAGAGACGTGAGGTGACGGTCGGCGACGAGGCGGTTCCGTATGACTATCTGATAGTGGCCACCGGCGCCACCCACTCGTATTTCGGTCACGACGAGTGGGCCGCGGTCGCGCCGGGGCTGAAGACGGTCGAGGATGCTTTGACGATGCGTGCCCACGTGTTGCGTGCCTTCGAGCAGGCCGACTCGAACCCAGCGGATGCCGGGCGCCTCTTGACCTTTGTCGTGGTCGGCGCCGGTCCGACCGGAGTGGAGCTGGCTGGGGCTCTGGTCGAGATCGCCGTCCATGCCATGGGCAAGGAGTTCCATGATGTGGACCCGGCCCAGGCTCGCGTCATCCTCGTCGAGGGCGCCGAACGCGTGTTGCCGCCGTACGTGCCTTCCTTGTCCGCATCGGCACAGCGACAGTTGGAGGACCTCGGCGTCGAGGTTCACACCAGTTCGTTGGTATCCGACATCGACGAACGTGGCGTGACCCTGGCGTCGGGTCAGCGTATCGAGGCCGCCACGGTTCTCTGGGCTGCCGGTGTCCAGGCCTCCCCGGTGGGATCGATGGTGGGGGAAGTAGATCGCGCGGGTCGGGTGAAGGTCGAGGCCGATCTGTCGGTTCCGGGTCGGCCGGAGGTGTTCGTGGTCGGCGACCTGGCGGCTGTGGACGGTGTGCCGGGGGTGGCGCCTGCTGCCATGCAGATGGGCAGACATGTGGGTCGCATGCTGAGGACCGGCGAACGAGAGCCGTTCCGCTACCGGGACAAAGGCTCGCTAGCAACCATCGGGCGGGCGCGGGCGGTGGCCGATATCAAGGGGTTCCGCTTCGGTGGATTCCTCGCATGGCTGGCTTGGTTGGCGATCCACATCTTCTACTTGATCGGCTTTCGCAATCGTGTCCTCGTCCTGGTCGGTTGGGCCTGGCACTACCTGACATTCAGGCGAGGTGCTCGAATCATCACTGGGATCCCGAAGGGTCATCGACCTCCCTGAGACTCAGGGACTGGATCTGCCATGCCGATTGCTTAGTTCGATGAAGTCGTGGATAGCCCTTGGGATCGTCGGTGTCATGGGCTGGATCGGGATCGCCGTGTCGGGGCCAGTATTCGACCAGGCTGCCGAGAACATCTGTCTGGCTCATGCCGAGAAAACCGGGCTCGAGCTGGACGAAGCGTCAGGTCGACTTGGCCATCGGCGCAATCGCAACTGGTTCACGCCGCTCTCTCCGAAGTATTGGTGCCGGTTCACCAGCCCTCTTG
>DASUUP010000414.1:0-7262 GCA_036373995.1 Acidimicrobiia bacterium | reverse complement strand
GGGTCTCCCTCGCGGTCCACCGAAACCACAAGACCGCGATGGTCGACCAGATGATGGGAATGGTCGCGATCTTCATGATGATGCCGGCCAACTGCTGGTCCTCGATTGCGGTCAGGGAGCCTATCCGCGGTGCCAGCTCGTAGATCGCGTAGATCGGGGTGCTCGTGAAAGTCAGGAAACTTGCCGGGATCACGGCAACGACGCTGGTGGTCACGAAGAGATAGGCCATCTTGGCGAACGGCGAAGACGCCCTCGCCTCGGTGAGCGGGGAGAGCACGGGGAGCCAGAGGATGAGTCCGGCGACCACCCACAGGACATCCATGCCGAAAGAGCCCAGCTGGCTGTTGCGCAGGGTCTCCACGGTCCCCGGAGCGTGGGTGGTGAGGAGAACGGTGTTGTAGATGAGACCCGACGCGACCAGCGCACCACCCAGCCAGGTCACCACCGGCGTCAGGCGGAGCCGGTCGAGAGATGCCCGGGCGAGCCACTCGGGTGTTCCCAGGAGGATGAGGGGTGCGGACACCAGGGTGTAGAGGAGGAACTGGGTCATGTGGGCCGAGGCGAGGTATCCGGCTCCAAGGGTGCCCAACGGCCAGTCGGATGCGATCCAGAACACCAACATCCCGCCCACGAACTGTGCGGCCTTGCGTGTGTCGATCGGACCCGGGTGACGACGGATGGCACGGACGTAGAGGACGATGGGGAGGATGGATGCAACCCAGATCCCCGGATACGGGATCCACTCCCACGTCCAGGGGCGGGCAAGTGCGGTGCACCACCAACTGATCAACCGAGACTCCTGACATACTCGACGAGCCGGTCGACCTCTGACTCGCTGAGACCAAAGGTGGGCATCCGCGCCTCGAAGCCGGCGACGACATCCGCTGCCGGTTCTGTAATCGACCTCCTCACGTATGCCTCATCGACGGTCACGGTGCGACCATCCTCCAACTCGACTTCGTTTCCCCAGATGCCGTGGAGGGTAGGGGCCAGATCGGTGTCGGTCTCGGTGTGGCAGGCGAAACAGCCGATCTCGGCGACGAGTTCGCTTCCGGTGAGTCCCTCGGTGGAGTCCCCGCCACAGGCCCCGAGGACCAGCGTCGCGGTGACCAGCAGCCACTTAGCCATCGGTGTGGCCCATGGTCTCGCCGGGCGAAACGACCTCGGCCATGACGGTCTGGCGGCCGGTGCTCTCCCAGATGAGAGTGACCTCGACGTCGTCCCCGACTTCGACCCTCTCCGCATCGATGAGCATGAGATGAAGCCCACCGGGCTCTAGAACCAGTCTCTCGCCGGGCGCGACATCCAGCGAGTCGACCGGCCGCATGCCCATGGTTCCGTCGTCTCCCACGACGGTTTGGTGGATCTGCGCCGACGACGCGACAGCGGTCTCCGCTCCGATCAGCCTGTCCTCGACGTCGGAGGTTGCCGTGAAGTAGAGGGCGGCGTTGGGGCCCGTCGGCTCGGCAACACGCACGTCGGACACGTCGATTCCCCCGCCGGAGCCACCACCACATGCCGTAGCCGTCAGGGCCGCGAGCCATACCAACCACAGCAGACTTCTCATGTGGCTCCGATCAGCTTCCCAACTCGGCCAAGACTTGGAGATCGTTGTTCCATTGGGTCTGTCTGACCCCAAAGGGGTAGACGCTGTGACTCAGCCCGTCGGGGGCGAATGCGATCACCTGTGCCGCATGATTCACGGTGTAGTCATCCCCCTCACCCACGAACACGGCCGTGGGCACCCCGGCAGCTACCTGGGCGGCCTCCAACTCCTCCAGCGTCCCGGTGAGGCCGACGAATCTCTCATCGAAGTTGTCCAGGAATGCCCTGATCTCATCCGGGGAGTCGCGCTCGGGGTCCACCGAAACGAACACGACCTCGGCGTCACGGGCCACATCAGGGATGCGGTCGAATGTCTCGGCGATCTGGGCGAGGTGAACCGGGCAGATGTCGGGGCAGTTCAGATAACCGAAGTAGAGAAGAGTCAGCTTCCCCTCGGTCTCGGCGACGAAGTCGTACGGGTTGCCCGACGTGTCGGTGAGTGTGAACTCGGGTTTGGGCTGGGGCGGGTCGATGACGACACCCTGGAGGTCTTCGGTCGAAGCCGCTCCGCCACAGGCCGCCAGGATCAGACACCCGGCGAGGATGCCCATGAGAGTGCGGGGAATGGCGAACACGTCACCCTCATGGTGGCCCCTTTTCGCGATTATCTACAACGCTCGCTGTGTGGAAGCGATGTGATAGGTCACTCCGCGATGAGGCGCTTCGATGTAGTCGAGTCCGTCCGGGTCGGGGGCCCAGAGTCTGAGCTCGTCGACATGATCACCGAGGATCGCGACCGATGTCAGCCTGGCATCCACGGCAGGATGATCGACAGTGACACGCCCGGGGTGCAGATCAGGCGGCACATCCCATTGGATGAAGAACGGCAGAAGACGCGGCAGAGCATGCTCGAGACCCGCGACGCGCCATGCCAGACGCTGTCCGTCCGCCGTGGTTCTGGACATCGACGAGGCTTCGAGGCCCAGTCGGGCGCAAACCTCATCGAGATCATCGGTACGAAGGCAGACAGCTTTCGCGTCCGCCCCGTGTGCTTGCAGGGCCGCCCAGGTCCCAAAGGGGCTGCCCGCTGCCTCATCGTCGTCGGCCACGGCGAGCAGCTCGATGTAGTTCACCCCGAGGGGGATGATGCGGTTCTCCGTCCCGTGGCCAGGGTGCCTGCCCCCTCCCACGGCCCGGACCCCAAACCGCTCCTCGAACGTGGTCGCAGCCGAGTCGAGGTCGGCAACACACACGATCACGTGGTCCAACTCCAGTGTCATCTACGGATCATGCCATCAACCGTCATAGACTCTGCAACGTGAAACGTTTCTCCCCACTGCTGGTCGTAGCCGTGGCCGCAGCCGCAGCCGTTGCATTGTTCCGCAGCTCGACTGAGTCGGAGCCGGCCGAGGACTGGAAGCCAGTCCAGCCTTCGTGAGAATCGGGCTCCTCGTCACCGGGGACGTATCTGTTCGAGCCGCCCACTCACTGGCCGCCCACACCGGCATCGACGACGTCGTGGTCGTCGGACCGGCCAATTCGAAGAGTTTCGAGGTGGTCGAGACGGCCGAAGGGTGCGACTATCTCGTCGGGTCGGGCCCGTCGGCACCGCAGATGGCGCGCAATCAGGGTGTCCCGCTGGTGTGGGATGGAGCGACGGCCGACGAAGGCGTGGCGGTTTGGGGGGCCTCCCCGACCGGTCTCGCCCTGGCTCTGGCCGCCCGAGAGTCCGATCCCCGCCTCGTTGCGGTTGCCCATCCCGACTTGGTCATCGACGTCTTCGATAGGACGACCAGGTTTCCCGACCCGGTCGGTCGAGTCGGGGTCAGAGAAGCGCAGTTGGACGGGAGGCCGGTGGCCCAAGCTCACTCCCCCAACGAGTTCGCGGCCTGTCTCGCCATTGGAGCGAGACGCAGGGTGACGGTGGTGGACCACGGTCACTTCCTGTCCGGCGTAGCGTTGGCAGCCGGTGTCTCCATCGCCAACGGGGGCACCGTTGGCGTTTGGGAGGCTGCCCTTCCCTATCTCGAGACAGCCACCGAAATGGGGCTGGTCATGGCTGAAAGCGAGTAAAGGCCGTGGCTTCTAGCCGATACGCTCGACCCGTTCGCTCTCTTCGGCAGCAGGCTCCTCGTCGGGCTCCTGCTCGTCGGTGTGCTCCTCGGCAACCGGTGCGACTTCCTCAGTCGGGAGATCGGCGTGCTCGGCAGGTGGCGCCACCCCAGCATTGACCGCCCGGTAGTCGGCCGGAGGGTGTAGCACCTGCTGTTGGGTCGTAGCGGGGGCTACCGGGTTCAAAGTCTCTTCGAGGACCACGACCTCGAGACCACCCACCACATCGGAGACCAGGTTGTAGATGACGGCGACGGCCACAGTGGTACCGGTCATGACGACCCACCCCACGACGGAGCCAAAGATCACAAAGCGAAGGAATTGCTCCGTGTTGGCAAACGGGTCGCTGCCCTCTTCGATGAGGGTGATCTCGACCATGAAATCGACCAGACGATCCGGGATGCCGGCACGGTCGAGAACCGACCAGAAGATGACCGCGCCCAGCACGAAGGCGAGGGCGAGAACAGCCCATATCACGGCGGACACCTTCAACGTGGTCCACGGGTCGATCTTGCGGATTATTCGCCGGACTCGGCGGACAGTTGCCATTTGGGCTCCTGATTGTGCCTTCTCGAGGTAGTTAGAGCCATATATGGGCCTACATACCGGAGGTTGTTGTTTCAAGTCTAAGGGGGGTTGCGTCTAGACCAACGTCAACCCCGGTGGCCGCAGTTCCTAGTCGTCGAGCTCCTCTGCGATCTTGGCGACGGCGGTCAGCTCGTTGCCTTGACTGAGGGAGATCACCTTGACTCCAGTCGAATCACGCTTTTGGCGGCTGATCTTCCCGACGGATTGGCGGACACCGACGCCCGATGACGAGATCAGGAAGACCTCGTCTTCGGCTCGGACGGCGCGTGCGTCCACCAGGTTCCCACGAACCTTGGTCAGTTTGAATGCCTTCACGCCGATGCCTCCACGGGTCTGCTTGCGGAACTCCTCCATGGCGGTGCGCTTCCCGTACCCGCCCGATGTCAGCAGCAGAACCTCCTCGCCGTCGATGTTCGAAACCGCACCCACCACGCGATCGTCGTCACGGAGTTTGATGCCGCGAACACCCTGGGTGCCACGACCCATGCTTCTCAGGTCGTCTTCGGCGAAGCGGATGCCCATGCCGTTTCGGGTGAAGATGAGGATGTCGTTGGAGCCGTTGGAGGTTCGCACGGTCACCAGCTCGTCACCGTCGGTGAGTCTGATCGCGACCAGGGTCTGGTTTCGGGAGTCGTACTCCTTGAACTCGGTCTTCTTCGCCTGACCCTTCCTGGTGACCATGACCAAGTACCTACCGGTCTCGTAATCCCGCGTGTCGATAACCGCCTGGATGCGTTCGTCGGGCTCGACGGGGAGCACTGACTGGGCCATGACTCCTTTGGCGGTACGGGTCTGCCTGGGTATCGCATGGGCCTTGATCCTGTGAACGAGGCCCTTGTTCGTGAAGAACAAGAGATAGGCGTGGGCGGTCGTGTGCACCATGTGCCGGACGACGTCGTCGTCCTTGACCTCTGCCGCCTTCACCCCTCGTCCGCCACGGCCCTGCGTTCGGTAGGTGGACGCGGGCACCGACTTCACGTAACCGGTCGTGGAGACGGTGATGATCAGCTCGTCGTCGGCGATCAGGTCTTCGAGGCTGAGATCGCCCTCGTCGGGCACCAGCCGGCTCCGACGATCCTCGGCGTAGGTCTCACGAATGGAGACCAGCTCGTCCTTGATGATGGTCCAGCGCACCTTGGGATCGGCCAGTATCGCTTCGAGCTCGGCGATGGTCTCGTGGAGTTCTGCCAATTCGGTCCGCAATTTGTCGACTTCCAGCGCGGTGAGCCGGCGCAGAGGCATGTCGAGAATCGCGTTGGCCTGAATCTCGGTGAGCTCGAATGTCTCGATGAGGTTGGAACGTGCCTCGGCGGTGTCTGCAGAGCCCCGGATGATCTTGATGACCTCGTCGATGTTGTCGACGGCGACGATGAGGCCCTCGAGGATGTGAGCACGGGCCTTGGCCTGATCGAGACGGAACTGGGTGCGTCGCTCGATCACCTCCATCTGGTGGTCGAGGTAGTAGCCGACCATCTCGGCGACGTTCAACGTACGGGGCACCCCGTCGACGAGCGCCACCATGTTGTAAGGGAAGCTGTCCTGGAGAGGGGTCCCCTTGTAGAGCTGGTTGAGGACCACCTGGGGCACGGCACTCTGCTTGAGCTCGATGACCAGCCGGGTCCCGACGCGGTCGGAAGACTCGTTGCGCACCTCGGCGATGCCACTCAACCTCTTGTTGTCGACCAGGTCCTTGATCTTCGAGACCACTCGCTCGATCGACACCTGATAGGGAAGCTCGGTGACCACGATCGCAGTGCGGCCCTTGCGAACTTCCTGGACGTCGCAAACGGCCCGCACCTTGACCGATCCCCGGCCGGTGGTCAAGGCCTCGCGGATGCCGCCGGCACCCACCAGGAACCCGCCGGTCGGGAAGTCGGGGCCTCTTACGAACCGGAGCAGCTCCTCCGAGCTCGCGTCGGGGTTGTCGATCGTGTGGAGCGCGGCGTCGATCACCTCGCCGAGGTTGTGGGGAGGGATGTTCGTGGCCATCCCCACAGCAATCCCCTGTGACCCGTTGACGAGGAGGTTCGGATACCGCGAGGGGAGGACCGAAGGCTCCTGGAGCTCGTCGGCGTAGTTGGGGGTGAAGTCGACGGTGTCCTCGTTGATGCCCTCGAGGAGATGGGTGGAGAGCTTGGTCAAACGGCACTCCGTGTATCGGGCGGCGCCGGGCGGGTCGTCGATCGAGCCGAAGTTCCCCTGCGGATCGATCAGGAGATGGCGCATCGAGAAATCCTGACCCATCCGAACCAGGGCGTCGTAGATGGCCTGGTCGCCGTGGGGGTGGTAGTTACCCATCACGTCGCCGACCACCTTCGAGC
Source organism: Acidimicrobiia bacterium (assembly GCA_036373995.1). Classification (GTDB taxonomy): domain Bacteria; phylum Actinomycetota; class Acidimicrobiia; order Spongiisociales; family ZC4RG35; genus JANQRA01. The sequence goes on along the minus strand of DASUUP010000414.1, from coordinate 696 downwards.
ACTTGCGATGCGCCGAGGTCGGCCCGATGTTGTTCTCGAACATCGAATAGATGATTCGGCGCTGCACCGGCTTGAGCCCGTCCCGGACGTCGGGGAGGGCCCGGGCCACGATCACCGACATCGCATAGTCGATGAAGCTGGCCTCCATCTCGCTGGTGATCTCGACTTCGGGGAGTGGTTCCAGGGTGTGTTCGTCAGTCATGAATCATCTCGCTCGGATCAGATGTCGAGGAAGCGAACGTCGTCTGCGTTCCGCTGGATGAACGCCTTGCGAGAGGCGACATCGTCTCCCATCAGGGTCTCGAAGACCTCCTCGGCCCGGGCGGCATCGGCCATCTCCACGCGCAGGAGGGTCCTCGTCTCGGGATTCATCGTCGTGTCCCAGAGCTCTCGGGCGTTCATCTCGCCGAGACCCTTGAATCGGGTCGGCTTGACCTTGGGATGGTCCTGGCGGAATGCCGCCAGGGCGTGGTCATCCTTCAGGTAGTGGATCTTCGAGCCGACCTTCACTCGATACAGGGGCGGCTGCGCCACGTACACGTAGCCGGCGTCGATCAGCGGCCGCATGTGCCGGAACAAAAGGGTGAGGAGCAGGGTCCTGATGTGAGCACCGTCGACATCGGCATCGGCCAGGAGGACCACTTTGTGATAGCGGGCCTTGTCGATTTCGAAGTCGTCGCCGATCCCGGTCCCCAT
>DASUUP010000413.1:0-2177 GCA_036373995.1 Acidimicrobiia bacterium | reverse complement strand
CGTCTCCTGGAATGTCGGGTCGGCGAGAAGATCGGCGTCGGTCTCGTTGCGCATGTTTCCCGCCTCCAGAAAGATCGCCGGGATGTCGGAGAGGTTCAGCCCGCCGAGGTCGCTTCTCTCGGAGAATCCGCCCACGGCGACGTAGTCGGCGATGGGCATCGACGTCGCCATGTAGGCGCGGTGCATGGCACGAGCCAGCCGCAGTGAGTCTTCGTAGATGTCGTCGGTGAGGCTGGGCAGCTCTGCGGGGTGGATGATGTGGAATCCTCGGCCGTCGGCTGGCCCGCCGTCGGCGTGGATCGAGATGACAGCGTCGGCTCCGCTGCGATTGCCGATATCGGCCCTTTCGTCGATGCAAGGTCCCCACCCTTCGTTGTCGACGCGGGTGAGCACCACCGATGCGCCCTCGGTCTCCAGGAGGGCCGCCACCTGCTGAGCCAGCGCCCAGGTGAACTCGGGCTCGGCATATCCGTCGGCCGTTGCGGTTCCCGTCGTGTTGCACGCCTTGGTGCCGTTTCCGATGTCCACGAGCTGATTGATCTCCTCGGGATGAGCCCGGTTCATGCCGTTGTGCCCGGGGTCGATCACGACCGTCCGCCCGGCGAGAGGGAGCTCGGCGAGAGTCGTCGTGGTCGCATTGGGAAGTGAGGTGGTGGGGACCACCGCAGTGGTGGTAGGCGAGGAGACGGTGGATGTCGGAGCTGGGAACGCGGAGGAGGTCGGTGCCGAGGTGGCGGTGGAACATGCCGTGGCGGCGAGCAGAATCAATGTCGCCCAACGGATCGCTGTCACCGCGTTGAGATTATCCGTCATATGGGTCGACCACCTGACACTCGAGAGGCGCAAAATGATCCGAGACCCGTGCGGCAGGTAACTTCACCGTCTCTTGGGAGCAGACACCACCGAACGAGCGCGCAAACTCGACGGGATCCCGATCGTCGCCACGTTGCGGGATTACCGCAAAGGTTCGTTTCGCCCTGACGTCGTCGCCGGTCTGGTCTTGGCGACGGTGCTCGTGCCGCAGGGGATGGCGTACGCCGAGCTGACTGGATTGCCCGCGGTCACCGGCATCTACACCACCATCGCGGCGCTGCTCGCTTATGCGGTGTTCGGGCCCAACCGTCGGCTGGTACTCGGTCCCGACTCGTCGCTTGCTCCGGTGATCGCTGCGGTCATCGTGCCGCTCGCCGCCGGATCTAGGGATGCGGTGGCACTGGCTTCGGCGATGAGCATCCTCGCCGGTCTGGTCTGCGTGCTCTCCGGCTTCCTCCGGCTCGGTGTCGTCACCGAGTTGCTGTCCAAGCCGATCAGGATCGGGTACCTCAACGGGATCGCGGTTCTCATCTTCATCTCCCAGGTACCCAAGGCCCTGGGCATAGAGGTCGACGTCGAGTCGACCTTGCGGATGGTCGGCGCCACCGCCGAGGCGATCTGGGATGGGGAGGTGGTGATGGCGGCCGCCTCTGTGGCCCTCGCCGGCATCGTGACCATTCTCGTGCTCAATGGCCTCAGCAAGCTTCGTCCCGGTGTCATCGTGGCTGCGGTCGGCTCGATCGCGGCGGTGGCCGCGTTCGGCCTCCAGGTCGAGATCGTCGGTGACATACCTTCCGGCCTGCCCCCGCTAACCATCCCCGGATTCGACTTGGATGCGCTTCCTGCACTGCTCGGGGGAGCGTTGGCCGTTGCCCTGGTGTCGTTTGCCGACACCGGCGCCCTGTCGACCGCCACCGCACTCAAGGCCGGAGACAGGGTCGACCCGAACTCCGAGATCAAGGCGCTTGGTGTCTCCAACTTGTTATCCGGGTTGTTTCAGGGATTCGCCACCAGCGCCAGCTCCTCCCGCACGGCGGTGGCCCTGGCTGTTGGCTCCCGGACACAGGTAGCCGGGCTCGTGGCCGCGGCTGGGGTGATTGTCATCGTCATTCTCCTTCCGCGTCTGGTGTCCGACATGCCGGAGCCCACGCTCGCGGCAATCGTCATCACCGCCTCGTTCACTTTGTTCGACTGGAAGGGATGGGTCTGGTTGCTGCGGGTCCGTCGGTCCGAGTTCCTCCTCTCGGCCGCAGCTGCGGTGGCGGTGCTGGTTGTCGGCGTGTTGGAGGGGATCGGGATCGCCATCGTCCTTTCCCTGGCCCACTTCATAAGGAGGTCTTGGCGTCCGCACAGCACCGAGCTGG
>DASUUP010000412.1:0-7670 GCA_036373995.1 Acidimicrobiia bacterium | reverse complement strand
GATCGGAGCCAACTCGACGACGAGGTCGTTGATCATGGTAGCGATACCGCCGTTCACCGTGGCGATGGTGAGACCCCCCGGGTAGGGGCGTTCCTTGGCCAGCCCTCCGTAGAGGACCACTGAGGAGTCTTCTGTGAAGTTGGGGATCAGAGTGTGAATCGTCTCGGAGTACCCCACCATCTTCATCGTGATCAGATCGGTTGCCGTCGAGATGTTGTACTCCTTGATCGGATTGTGGTCCCGCAGCACGGCGGTGATGACCAGGCGTGACACCGGGCCCACATCAGACAAGGCCTCCTCGATCGTCTCCGGTTCGGCGAGGTCGACCGCAAGCCCGCGCACTCCCTCTCCGAGGTCGGTGGCGATCGAGTCGCTGCGCTCCTGGTCGCGACCGGTGATGATCACCTCGGCGCCTTTCTTTGCGTAGTGGCCGGCAATCTCCCGCCCGATTCCTCCAGTGCCCCCGACTACGAGGACGGCGCCATCTGCCATTTCGACTAGCTCCTTGATCGTGGATGGGCGAGGATATACGGATGGACGGATACCGTGCAGTGACGCTGAACACTTTCCTCCCCTGCCATGGCCGCTGACCGCCGCTACGACATCTGTGTGGTGGGTGCCGGGCTGGTCGGCCTCGCCACCGCGCGCGGCATCGCGGAGAGACTGGACGGCGCGTCGATCCTCGTACTCGACAAAGAAGATCAGATAGCCGCCCACCAGAGCAGCCACAACAGCGGGGTGGTGCACTCGGGTCTCTATTACAAGCCCGGCTCGCTCAAGGCCCGGCTTTGTGTCGAAGGACGAGCCTCGGTCTACGAGATCTGTGAGGCGGAGGGCATCCCGGTCGATCGCTCCGGCAAGCTCGTCATCGCCACCGATCCAGACGAGATGCCCGCCCTGGACGAGTTGGAGCGACGGGGCAAGGCGAACGGTTTGATCGGTCTGACCCGTCTCGGCCCGGACGGGATCAGAGACCACGAGCCCGAGGCGACCGGCATCGACGCCCTGCACGTCCCCGAGGCGGGGGTGGCCGACTTCCCGGCACTGGCTGCTCACATATCGGAACGGCTGAGGGCGGACGGGGCCGAGATCAAGCTGGGCCATGCCGTCACGGGCATAGAGCACAGGGCGGATGGTGTCCTCGTCACGGCTACTGGAGAGCAGTTCTCGGCGCGCTGTCTCGTCAACTGTGCCGGACTCCACTCCGATCGGGTCGCCGCTCTCGCCGGCGTCGAGTCGCCGGTGAAGATCATCCCGTTTCGCGGTGAGTACTACCGGTTGAGCGACCAGGCGCAGCATCTGGTCAAGACTCTCATCTACCCGGTGCCCGACCCGAGATTCCCGTTTCTCGGTGTCCACTTCACCCGGCGCATCGACGGACGTGTCGAGGTTGGGCCCAATGCCGTTCTCGCACTCGGTCGGGAGCAGTACCGCGGAGTCGGGCCGGTGTGGACCGATCTCCGTGATGTCCTGGCCAGTCGCGGATTCCGGCGTCTGGCAAGGAGGCATTGGCTGTCCGGGACTCGAGAGTTACTCAGCTCGAGGTCGCGTAGGCTCTATGCCCGTCTCGCCAGGCGTCTGGTGCCTGCCACCAGGCCGGAGCACCTCATCGAGGGCGGGGCCGGGGTGCGGGCACAGGCCGTCAGGCCGGACGGGTCGCTGGTCGACGACTTCGTCATCGAGAAGGCCGGTGCCAGCATCCACGTGTTGAACGCCCCTTCACCGGGTGCCACGGCAAGCCTCGCAATCGGTCGCTACATCGCAGCACAGGCAGAGCCCTTGTTGGCAGGGTGAAATCCGGCGAAAAGTGTGTAGTGTCACTGATCAGTGAGTGAGGTGACCCCGACAGTCGGCATGATCGGAGTCGGACGCATGGGAGGCGCCATGTCGTCCGTTCTATCTGTCGCCGGATACGATCTCATACTCTTCAACCGAGACATCTCGAAAGCGGAGGCCGTTGCCTACAAGACGGGGGCCACCGTCGCCTGGACACCCGCCGAGGTGGCCAGCAAGGCCGACATCCTCATCACCAGTCTCGCCGATGACGCTGCCGTCATCGCCGTCTACGAGGGAGGCGAGGGAATTGTCTCAGGCATCGGACCGGGAAAGATCGCGGTCGACACGTCGACCATCGATCCCGAGACAGTCCGTCGTGTGGGCGCAGCCATCGACGACACCGGTGCGGGGTTCCTCGATTGCCCGGTCTCGGGCTCCGTGGCCACGGTCGAGGCGGGAGCGCTCACCATCATGGCCGGCGGGGACGCCGACCTGCTCGACCAGGTCCGCCCGGTCCTCGAGCCTCTGTCTTCTCGCGTGATCCACGTTGGTGAGCGGGGCGCCGGCGCCGCAACCAAGTTGGCGGTCAACGGTTTGGTCCATGGTCTCAACTTCGCCCTCGCCGAGGCCCTGGTGCTGGCGGAGAAGGCTGGAGTCGACCGCTCCACAGCATATGAGGTCTTCGTCAGCGGTGCCGGTGGCGCACCCTTCGTCCAGTACAAGCGTGCCGCGTATGAGCACCCCGAGGATGCCCAGGTCGCATTCAGCCTCGACCTGGTGGCCAAAGATCTCGAGTTGATCACAGGTCTCGGTGAGAAGGTGGGCGCACCGATGAGTCAGGCCGTCGCCGGGCTCGACATCGTCCGTGACGCGATCAGCGCTGGACTCGGGGGCAGGGACATGAGCGCAATAGCCGTATACCTGAGAGGCGAGGCCCACTGATGTCTGTTCACATCGTGAAGACGACCGCCGACCTCGACTTCAAGACTTCGCCCGAGTTCGAAGGCCGCAGTGACGGTTACACGGCGGCTGAAGTGGTCGACGAGCCGGGTGGCTCCACTCAGATGGGTTTCCGCATGGGCCGGCTCGATGCCGGGGGATTTGCCGACACGCACGTCCACTCCTTCGAGGAGTCCCTCTATGTCGTCGAAGGTGAGCTCACGGTGGATACACCGGAAGGCAGCTACCGGCTGGTGCCCGGCGACTACACACTGCTCCCCGTCGGCATGACACATGCTTTTCGCAACGTCTCCGAAGCAGCTGTGGAGTTCGCCGAGATGAAGGCCCCCCTGCCCCGTGCCCGATTCGGGTACGACACGCAATTCCCGACCGCCATCGCCCAAACCGACCCTGTGCCGATCGATGTACGCGATCCCAGGAACCGCTACTTCGGTCACATCGACCCCGAAAACATGGACCCGGCTTTTCAGACTCAGGACCGTCTCGCTCTCAGCGCCAGCATGCGGACCGCCCTCCTCGTCTACAGCGGCATCAGCGTGAAGATGATGGTGGACACCGATCTGGGAGCCGACCTCTCCACGATGTTCATGGTTCAGTACGAGCCAGGCGGCTTCGCCGGGGCACATGATCACCCTCTCGAGGAGACCTATCTGATACTCGAAGGCCAGGTCGAGGCGGTCTTCGACGGTTCCAGCTACCGACTCGGGCCCGGTGACGTCGCCTGGGCCGGAGTCGGTTGTGTCCATGAGTTTCGCAACGTGGGTGACGGCATCGTGCGCTGGCTGGAGACCCAGGCACCGGCGCCGCCGCCCCGACATTCGTACCGGTTCGCACGCGACTGGTCGTACCTGGAGAACGCACTGGCCGGCGAGACCGGTAACTGACTAGCAAGGAGGAAACAATGAACGTCGAATTTCCTGTGGCAACCACCCCGTCGCCGGGTGTGATGGGTGTTGATTGGGAGAACCGCGTCGACTGGGAGCGTCTCCGCAACCACCGCCTGGGGCGGGTGCGGCAGATGCTCGACCAGTTCGACCTAGGTGCGGTCCTCCTCTTCGAGACGTCGAACATCCGCTACGCGACGGCGACCCAGATCGGCTATTGGGCGTTCAACAAGGGTGAGCGCTGGGCGTTGGTGACGAAGGATGGGCGTCCCAAGGTTTGGGACTTCGGGTCGGCGGCGAAGGCTCACCGTCTCCAACTGCCTCACATGTACGACAAGGAGAATTCGATCGGTGGTAACACCGGTCTGCAAGGGGCGATCGGCCCTGAGACGGGTCTTCATGCTCGTGCGGTGAGAGAGATCAAGGGCGCCCTGGAGGACGCCGGTGTCGCGGACGAGAAGCTCGGTGTGGACATGGCGGAAACAGCTGTGCTTCTCGCATTGCAGGATGCCGGCCTCGCCGTGGTCGACGGGCAGCAGGCGATGATGCGGGCCCGTGAGATCAAGAGCGACGACGAGATCGTTCTCCTCACCCAGGCCTGCGCCATGGTCGACGGTGTCTATCAGGACATTTTCGAGATGCTGAAGCCCGGGGTGCGTGAGTCGGATGTGGTGGGCATGGCCCACGCTCGCCTGTTCGAGATGGGCTCGGAGTTCGTCGAGGCGATCAACTCGATCGCCGGAGAGAGGTGCAGTCCGCATCCTCACGTGTTCAGCGACCGTCTGATCCGACCTGGCGACCAGGCGTACTTCGACATCATCCATTCCTTCAACGGCTATCGCACGTGCTACTACCGGACTTTCGTTGTGGGCCGGGCAACTCAGGCGCAGCGGGATGCCTTCAAACAGACCCGGGAGTGGATGGACGCCGCCATCGAGCTCGTCAAGCCCGGGGTGGGCACCGACGAGATCGCCAAAGTGTGGCCCGAAGCCCACGAGTTCGGGTTCGAGGACGAGATGGACGCTTTCGGCCTCCAGTTCGGCCATGGTGTCGGTGTCGGCCTCCACGAGCGGCCGATCATCAGCCGGCTCAACTCGCTCGACGACCCGGTGGAGATCCAGGAAGGGATGCTGTTCGCCCTGGAGACATACGCCCCGGCCGCCGACGGCCGCTCCGCCGCCCGTATCGAAGAAGAGGTGGTGGTCACAGCCGACGGCGCCAAGGTCATCACTTTGTTCCCCTGCGAAGAGCTAATGGTGGCGAATGCCTACTAGCCCCGGCGACGGACAGCGTGCCGTCCTCTACGACTACGCGCTCAGGGAGCCGCGCCTACCTCAGCCGGTGGACTGGTCCTTGTCCGAGGCGGACATCGACATCGACACCCGCATCGGTATGTACCGCAAGCTCCAGGAGCTGCGCCAGTTCGAGAAGAGGGCTTATGACCTCTTCATGCAGAACCTCGTGAAGGGCACCAGCCACCTCTCGCTTGGGATGGAGGCGGTCGCCACCGGCTTCGCCTTGGCCATGAGGCCCGACGACTACACCTTCGCCACATATCGGGGTCATGCCCATTCGCTGGCCCGGGGAATGGAGATGGGCCCGGCCATGGCGGAGCTCTTGGGCCGGGAGAACGGAATCCTCGGCGGCAAGGGCGGGTCGATGCACCTGACCGATGTGTCCAAGGGGATGATGGGCTCTTACGCCATCATCGGAGCCCACCTCTGCATAGCCAACGGGGCAGCATGGTCGGCGCAGATGAGGGGGACCGACCAGGTGGCCGTGGCGTTCTTCGGCGACGGGACCACCAACATCGGGGCCTTCCACGAAGCGCTGAACATGGCCGTGATCTGGAACCTGCCGGTCGTGTTCGCCTGTGAGAACAACCTCTACATGGAGTACACGCCCATCGACCTGATCACGGCGGTGGAGAACCCGGCTGCCGATCGGGCCCCGGCCTACGGGTTGGAGTCGATCCTCATCGATGGCAACGATCCCGATCATGTCTACCTGACCGCGAAGAAGGCCATCGACAAGGCGCGTTCGGGCCAGGGCCCGTCTCTCATCGAGGCCGTCACCTATCGCTCTGGCGGCCACTCCAGGGCAGACCCCGGAAAGTACCGGCCCGTCGAAGAGGTGGAGGCATGGGCCGATCGGGACCCGATTCCCATGTATCACGACCGTCTCCTGTCGCTGGGAACACCTGAGGGACGGCTGTCCGCAATCGAGCGGGAGGTCGCCGCCGCCGTCGACGACGCCACCGAATACGCCAAGGCGGGGCGTGAGCCCGGTGAGGCGACGCTCCTGACCGAGGTCTATGCCGACGGAGGCTCCGCATGGCGGAACTGAGCTATCGCGAGGCCGTGGCCCATGGCATCGCCCAGGAGATGAGACGCGATCCGGCGCTGGTCATGCTGGGCGAGGACATCGCCGCAGCCGGAGGTGTGTTCAAGACCACAGTGGGTCTCATCGACGAGTTCGGTCCCGACCGCATCCGGGACACTCCCATCTCGGAGCAGGCGATCCTGGGAGCAGCGATGGGCGCCTCCATGACCGGTGTTCCGGTGATCGCGGAGATCATGTTCAGCGACTTCCTCGCGGTGTGCTGGGACATCGTTGCCAACGAGATCGCCAAGAGCCGGTACATGACAGGCGGTCAGGTCAGCTTCCCATTGGTCATCCGCACCGCCAACGGCGGAGGCGCACGATTCGGGGCACAGCACTCCCAGAGCGTCGAGAACTGGGCGATGATGATCCCCGGCCTCAAGGTGGTCGCCCCCTCCACACCAAGAGATGTGGTGGGGCTGATGGCTGCCTCGGTGCGTGACCCCGATCCGGTGATCTTCTTCGAGCACAAGTCGTTGATGGCCGGCAAGGCCGAGATCCCCGATGGCGAGATCGTCGACGAGCTGGGCGTGGCCAAGGTGGTCAGGGAAGGCACCGATGTCACGATCGCTGCCCTTGCTCTCATGGTTCCGAGAGCGCTCGAGGCAGCCGAGCGACTCGCCGACGAAGACATCTCCGCGGAGGTCATCGACATTCGCTCACTGGTGCCCCTCGACACCAAGACCATCCTCGACTCGGTCGCCAAGACCGCCAGGTTCTTCACTGTCGAGGAGAACCCACGACTCTGTGGCTGGGGCGCGGAGGTGGCATCGATCGTGGGCGAGGAGGCCTTCTGGGATCTGGATGGGCCATGTGTCCGGATCACCACACCGCACATCCCCCTGCCATCGGCGGCCTCCCTCGAAGACCTGGCCATTCCGTCGGCCGATCGCATCTACAAGACCGTCGCGGACTCAGTGGACAGCCGTTCGGGTTGACGTGATAGGGAGGGTGCTCGTCAAGGGAGGCTGTGTTCTCTCGATGGACCGCTCGGTCGGCAACCACATCGAGGCCGATGTGCTGGTCGAGAACGGTCTCATCACCGAGGTGGCGCGGGGCTTGCGTGCGCGCGACGCCGAGGTGATCGACGCCTCCGAGACCATCGTGATGCCAGGGTTCGTCGACACCCATCGCCACGCCTGGAAGACCCTGTTCCGCAACCTGGGAGGGGGTGGAGTGGGAGAGAAGTCGATCGGGCCGGCGATCTACGGACCACATTTCGGCCCCGACGACGCCTACGCGGCAACGCTGGTCGGTCTTCTCGGTGCGGCTGAGGCCGGGATCACAACCGTCGTCGATTGGTCCGACATCCAGGTCGACCGCACGTTCACCGAGGCGGTTCTATCCGCTCACGCAGATTCAGCGATCAGGACGGTGTTCGTTCATGCGGCGCCGACGTGGACCCGGGATGGTGCGAACCATGTCTCAGCTTTGGCCGAATTGGTGCCAGGAGATGACCGTCCCATGACCACTGTCGCCTATGGCCCTGGTGACCCGTCCCACTTCGACCTCGACGCAGTCGTGGGCGAGTGGGACGAGGCCCGCCGGCACGGTCTTCGCATCCACGCCCATGTCGGACGGGACTCGTCAGAGCGCGGCCTCGTCTCCAAACTGGGCCAACGCGGGCTTCTCGGCGAGGACGTCACGTTGGTCCACTGCACGAACCTC
>DASUUP010000411.1:0-2006 GCA_036373995.1 Acidimicrobiia bacterium | reverse complement strand
TTGCCTCCTGTTTCCCCTGCCAGGTAGCTGTCGGGAGCGAAGAGGGCGACCTCGGGAAACACCTCGCTCAGAGTCAGCGCCTGGGAGCGGATGAAGTCGAGGTCGCCGTAGTCGATGACATTCATCACGTAGATCCCATGGGGCTCGAGCACGCGGTCGATCTCCGTCTTGTATTCGACGGTGGTGAGGTGCCACGGGACCGAGGCGCCGCTGTAGGCGTCGCCGATGACCACATCTGTGCCGTTGTCGTCCACCTCGCGTAGAGATGTCCGGGCGTCATCGACGATCACCTCGATCTCGTCGGTGAGGGCCAGTTCCTCACGGCCGATCTCCACGAGCTTCGAGTCGATCTCGAGGACGGTGTTGGTAGAGCCTGGGCGGGTGTGTTCGATGTAGCCCGGCATCGTGAACCCGCCTCCGCCGATCGACACGACGTCCAGCGGTCCCTCCGGCGCTTCGACCTCGATGATGTCGGCGATCAGCTTGACGTAGCGGAACTCGAGGTAGGTGGGGTCCTGCAGGTCCACGTAACTGTTTCGGACTCGGTCCAGGATCAGAGTGCGCCCCGATGGGTTGGCCTCGTCCTCATCCACGATGGCGCAGTGATAGGTGGTCTCATGCTCACACGGTCCGGAGAAGCCGACCAGAGCGAGGGCCAGCACGCCGGCGGCGGCCAAGGCCAAGAGCGTCCAGGCGTTGCGTGTCAGAGACAACACGACCCCGGTCACCGTCAGAGCCGCTCCGAGCACGATCACGATCGGCCGGGTGGGGAACGCCGCGATCAGGACGAAGCCGGTCACGAAAGTGCCGAGGATCGCCCCCGCCGTCCCGATAGCCGAGTAGGTGCCCACCACCCGACCGGTCCTGTCCAACGATTCGAGTTGGATCTTGACGATGACCGGCGGGACGGCAGACAGTATTGCGGCAGGTATGAAGAAACCCGCCGCTGCCGCGAAAACGATGGATACGGCGTCGATCCGGAGTGTTGGCCCGATGGTGTCGATGATCAGGGGCGAGGCCAGTGCAGTGAGGCCGCCGGCGATCAGGAGGGGGCCGGGGAGCCCGTGAGGGTCGGTCCGATCGGCGGACCTGCCGCCCAGCCACGCTCCGAAGGAGATGCCCGCAAGGATCACACCAATGATCCCGGTGAACGCCTCGAGGCTCACCCCCAGGTAGGGAGCGAGAAGTCGCGCCGCCAGGATCTCGATGACGAGAACTGCCGCGGACGTGAAGAAGACGAGTGAGCGAGCGAGAACGGGGTTCAAGAACTCCCAGGGTAGAGGTGGTCCTACTCCTCTTCAGGCTCGGCCGGCCGGGGCACTCAGGTGTCTCCCGCCTGGACCAGACTCAGAGTCTCCGAGGCGACCTTGGTGTTGTAGTCACGGACCCGTTGTGGGGTCAGGAACCATTCGACGACATACCACACGCCAAAGCCGCCGCCGGTGAGCAGAAACACGATCCCGAGCAGGACTCTGTCGAGCAGGAACAACTGAATCGGCAGGAGGATCGCAAACGCCATCATCAACGGCATGCTGCGCCGTCGTCCGTTGAAGGCGGCGACGAATGCCACCTTCTGTTCCTCGCTGAGCTCCTGGAAGGCGGTCGCCGCCATTGGGGGCAGGTCGGTTGGTTGCAGGGTCATACGGGAAGCGTATCGGATGGCCGCACCTCCATCACATCTCACTCTTGGTGTTCGCATATCGCAAAGAGTGACGATTGACATTGAAAGGGTTGACATGACGCCTAGTTTGGAGGTTCCCCCCGTCGCACAACATGACCCAACACATAGCCAGGCCCTCTGCCCGTCTCCCCGACGGGTTCCTCCAGCAGTCCCTGTTCGCCCGTGAATCGGGGCTGAGCTCGCAGGTAATCGAGGACAAGGAGTTCAGCGGAGACAGGATCACCATCAGGGGCAACGAGCTCTACAACTTCGGGCTTTGCTCCTATCTCGGGCTCAGTGACGATCCTCGGCTCGTGGAAGGAGCCGTCGACGCGGTGCGTCGTTA
>DASUUP010000410.1:0-4195 GCA_036373995.1 Acidimicrobiia bacterium | reverse complement strand
TGGTTCGAGGGTGGGGATCCTGATGTTGTCGATCATCGCCACGGTCGTAGTCGCGGTTTCCTTCGAGCCGGTACGTCGACGCGTGGAGCGTTGGATCAACCGACTGGTCTACGGGCGACGCGCCAGCCCTTATGAAGTATTGGCGGGTCTCGCCGACCGTCTGGCGGAGACCGAATCGCTACAGGGAGTCTTGGACCGGATGGCCCGGCTCATGGCCAACGGGACGGGGGCGGAGCAGGCCACCGTGTGGCTGTCAGATGCGGGCGGGCTGGTGGTAGGGGCCGCGTGGCCAGCGACGCCCCCGGTGGTGCGGGTGGACTCGTTGGATCAGATGCCCGGCCTCATCTGCCCCGTAGCCCATGACGATGAATTGGTGGGAGCGTTGCAGGTCATCAAGTCCCACGAGAGTCCGATCACGCCGGTTGAGGAGCACCTGATAGCCGACCTGGCCGGTTCGGCCGGACTGGTGCTGGGTAACCAGCGGTTGAACGTAGCCCTCGCCGCTCGAGCCGACGAGCTGCAGGCGTCGCGGCGCCGTCTGCTCACAGCCGAGGACACCGAACGGCGTCGTTTGGAGCGTGACCTCCACGACGGGACGCAACAGGAGGTGGTCGCCTTGAGTATTCATATCCGCCGCTTGGAGCGTTTGGCTCGCGATGAGGGTGTCAACGAGGTCGGCGACGTGCTGTCGGGGATAGCCGGCGACCTCGAGGCAGCCGTGGATGAGATCCGGTCGCTGGCCCGGGGGCTCTACCCGCCATTGCTCGAGTCCGCAGGCTTGGAGGCGGCGGTGAGATCCCACGCGCAGAGCTCTCCCATTCCGGTCGAGGTGAAGAGCGAGATGGTCGGTCGCCATCCCAAGACCGTCGAATCGGCAATCTATTTCGTCGTGGCCGAGGTCATGACCAACGCCGTGAAACACAGCGACTCGTCGCGGATAGAAATCACGCTCTCCGACACGGATCGACAGCTGATGGCGGAAATAGCTGACGATGGGGTTGGATTCGATCCCCGTCTAACGGGCGATGGGCACGGCCTGGTCAACATTCGTGATCGCATAGAAGCGCTCGGCGGGGAAGTTCACTTCGAGTCAGCCGTGGGAGCCGGGACGAGAGTCAGCGCCCGTATCCCGATCCTCGAGTGAGGCAGCTTCCCATACCTCACGTAGAACGTCGGGGTCGAAGTCCGACTTGGATACGAAGGCGACAGCACCAGCGGCCAGGGCCCGGGACTGGAACTCGGAGGCCTCGTACGTGGAGAGCACAATGACCTTGCATTTCGGCTCTCTTTCCAGTATCCGGCGAGTGGCTTCCAGTCCATCGATGCCCGGTAGGCCGATGTCCATCAGCACCAGATCGGCGGATAGCTGGGCCACCGACTCTATGCCTTCTTCTCCCGATTCAGCTTCCGACACCAGCTCGAAGCCCTCGGCCATCCCGATGACGAGGCGGGCAGCTGAACGGAACGACTCCTGATCGTCGACCATTACGACTCGGATGGTCTTGGTCGTCACCAACGACTACTCCGGGATGTCATGCCACGATCATGACTGATCCCAGCCGCCCCGCCCACCCGGCCAGCTCACATCACCCGGTGTGGTTTTCCTCACTGCGGTTGCTCCGCCAGCCACAGCACCACCGCTCTCACTCGCTTGTTTGCGTCCTCGTCGAAACCGAGGTCGAGCTTGGTGAAGATGGAGTTGATGTGCTTCTCCACCGCCCGCTCCGATAGGTAGAGGTCACGGGCGAGGGCGGCGTTGGTCTTGCCGGCTGCTACCTGCTCCAGCACCTCCAGCTCACGTGGCGTGAGGCGATTCAGTTTGGTTAGCGCCCTGGCGGCCCGCGCCTCGACGAGAACCTCGACAACCTTGGGGTCTATCACCGAGCCCTTGGTGCGGACCTTCTCGATGGCGGCGATTATCTGATCGAGATCCCCGACTCGCTCCTTGAGTAGATAGGCAAGACCAGCTGTGCCATTTCTGAATAGAGAGAGCACGTACCCGGCTTCGACATACTGGCTGAGCACGACCACACCGATGTCCGGCCAGCGCGAGCGTATCTCCAATGCCGCCCGCACTCCTTCCTCGGTGCGGGTCGGCGGCATCCGAATGTCGGTGATGACTACATCCGGCAGCTGCTCTTCTACTGCCGCCATCAGCTCGTCGTAGCTATCGCATGCGGCCAGAAGATCCAGCTCATCGGTGGCGTCGAACAGCATCCGCATGCCCTCCCGGAGGATGTAGCTGTCCTCCGCCAACACAACCGACGTAGCCACGAGTACGACCCTACGCCCTCATCCGATGACGCGACATCACGTCCTACCGAATCTTCGGCGTCCCATTTCGCATGATGCAGAAGACGATGCGACATGATGTCAAGCGCCACAGGTCGCAGCTGCGAGTGGACACCACACGAAAGGGACACCTTCAAGAGTGCGGGAAACCCCACCCGCAAAGCAGGGATATCCATCTGGATCGAGACACCCGGGACCGTGACCATTGACTGCAGAATCTCACTCTCAGCCCACGAAAAGACAAAGGTACCCAGACGGGAATCACATGGCGGCGGAACACACCATCACTCGCAAGCGGGACTCCGCAACGGGTTCAGTACCAGCGGGGAGGTAGCTGACTGATGCCCAAGAAGCGATGGGCCGACTCGCTGAGGAGAGTGGTCTTCCAGCGTTCATTCGAGCACCGATTCTGCATCCATATCGACACGATTCAGCAGAGCCGGCCGGAGATCAGCGAGTGCGGGCGGTGCGTCGAGGAGGGCACTCGCCCCGTCCACCTTCGCATGTGCCTGACCTGTGGCGAGGTGGGATGTTGTGACAGCTCGAGAGCGAAACACGCCCGGAGGCATCACGAGGAGACCGGCCACCCACTGATCAGGTCGATCGAACCCAAAGAGCAGTGGGTCTGGTGCTATTTGGACCACGCCTACCTGGATGCGATCCCGCTGGAGCCGAATTGAAAGAGACCAGTGCAAGCAGACGCGACACCGGGCGGTCCGACATACAGCGAAAGGAAGAGACACTATGAGCACCACACGAACAATGACTGAATTACATGCCGGCTACGATCTTCGGGGCGAGCGACTCGCAGGTCTAGGAGGTGTCGCCTTCGGGGTCATCCTGCTGCTGTGGCTGTTCCAACTGCTCAACTCAGTGCCAGCCGACGACGGCTCGACCCAAGAGTGGTTGGCGTTCATGACCGAAGACCCAGGTGTCTGGGTGGCGTATGCGCTGCTCGTCGGCATCGGCCTGATGGCGTTCCTATGGTGCCTTGCCAGCCTCCGATCCATCCTCGCCCGAGCCGAAGGCGGTGCCGGACGACTGTCCACTCTGGTTTTTGGGGCCGGGATCCTGATGGTTGGCTTGTTGGCGGTCTCATTGGCCCTCATCGGAGCGACCCCCATCGCAGCCGAGTTTCTCGCTGCCTTCGAAGCCGATCCTCACATGGGACTGCTACTCATCGGCGCGGCCGGCATCGTCTTCCCCTACGCCGCCATGGCGGGCGGCGTCGTCGCAGCCGCAGCATCGGTGCTGATACTTCGGACCAATACCTTTCCCAGATGGTTCGGGTGGGTGAGCCTCGTTTCCGGAGTGGCCATATTCGCCGCGGCCATCGTTGACTTCACTTTCCTGCTGCTGCCTGTGTGGACGATCGTCGCCGGAGTGCTGATCCTCACTCGTGCAGAGACGGATGCCGGACTGCCCACATGATCTGGAACTCGGGACTTACCAGTCTCGTATGACTCGACAGAGGAATCAGCGCCAATTGACTTCAGGACAGAAGACGCCACCTTCCAAGGCGGGCCACGAGGTCTTCGTATGCCACATTTCTGGTGCGCTTCATTTCGACCGTCCCATCGCACCCCCTCGCGCAATGGAAGGTTCTGCGTCAAAGGGCCCTGCCGCCCCGTGACTTATGCCTCTGGTCCCGTCGCAGACTCTGAGGAACGATTGCGAAAGGCCCAGTAGAGGTCGAGCCCTATTGCGGAGCTACCGCCCGGCTTGGCTACGACGACATTGCACCATGCGACGATTTGAGAGGTGACCAAGGGTGCCTACCGACGTGGAGCGCTACCGCGACAACTTCACCGATGAGATCAACAGCGCGTTTCTTTATCGGGTGGCGGCAGAGCTGGAGGAGGACGAGGTCCTGAGCGGGGTCTTCATGAGACTCGCCGAGACA
>DASUUP010000409.1:0-2635 GCA_036373995.1 Acidimicrobiia bacterium | reverse complement strand
GGAGAACAGCCACATGACCGGGTCGTCGGGCACCGTCTCCACCATCGGCTGGCCCACCGACGACGCGGCAACCGACGTTGGATCGATGACGTAGGGTCTCCAACTCGGCTCAGCGGCGTTGAAGTGATCGAGATACGACGGGTGGACGACGGCAGCAGCCGCTTGCGACTGATCGACGATCGCCGACATCGTCTCCACGGTCAGACCTGGGTTGACCATGACGAAGACCGCCCCCAGCCTCATCGTGGCAAGCAGACCCGCCGCGTATTGGGGACTGTCCGGCATGACGAGCAAGACCCGTTCGCCATGAGTCACGCCGCCGTCGTGAAGGGCGTTGGTGAAGCCTGAGGTGAGACCTTCGACTTCGTTGTAGGTGACGATCCGATCGTCGAGTCGAAGAGCCGGATCACCTCCCCTGCCTTCTCGGAGACGTTCCGCCAGGAAGAAGTCATAGGCGTTGAGAACGGGCGGCCATTCAGTCACGGTCCGCTAAATGTACGGTGACATGCATGAACATCGCAATGGTGACCGGTGTCTCTTCGGGAATCGGGAAGGCCACCGCAACCGCAATGGCACGTCGCGGCTACCACGTCATAGCTGCAGGCCGATCGGAGGAGAGGACGATTCCTGTCGTGGACCAGATGCGGACCGAGGGCGGATCGGGCGAGTATCTGCATCTCGACCTGGCCGCTCTCGATTCGGCACGTGGCGCAGCCCGAAGATTCGTGGACAGCGGCCGCACCCTGGATGTGCTGGTCAACAACGCCGGTGTGGGGGTGGGTCGGGGAACGACCAAAGACGGGTTTCAGATCCAGTTCGGTGTCTCCCACCTCGGTCATTTCATGCTGACCCACCATCTGCAACCCGCTTTTCGCCGGGGGACGCGCATCGTTCAGGTGTCCTCTGCCGCGCATTTCGATGTCAAAGGAATCGATTTCGAGCGGCTCACCGCTCCTACCCGCAGTCTCTTCGGATGGAACGAGTACGGAGTCTCCAAGTTGGCAAATGTCCTGTTCGTCCGTGAATTGGCAAGACGTCACCCCAACCTCTGCGCCTACGCCGTGCATCCGGGCATGACCGACACCGGAATCATCCCCGGTTGGGTCCGACCATTCGTTCGAGGACGTCTGTTCACCCCGGAACAGGGCGCAGAGACCGTCATTTGGTGTGCGACCTCGGAAAGCGTCGGTGACGAGAGCGGGCTGTACTACCGCAGGAAGGAGAGCCGGCCACCCTCCGAGCTCGCCCAGGACGACGAGCTCGCTCGAGAGCTGTGGGCCTGGTCAGAGCGATGGTGCGGGGTCGACCACTAGTGCTGTGGCTCATACAACTAGCGTCCGCACCATGAGTGACGAGGGTCTCTACTACGCCGACTACCTGGGCCTGGGCCAGCTCCTGGAGACGCAGCGTCTGGAGAGCAGCGCCCACGGTGAGACGGTCCACGACGAGATGCTCTTCATCGTCGTCCATCAGTCGTACGAGTTGTGGTTCAAACAGATCATCTGGGAGCTCGACAGCATCCTCGAGATCTTCGAGCACGACTTCGTCGACGAACAGCTCATGGGAACTGCGGTGAGCCGGCTGCGGCGTATCACCGCGATCCAGGGGCTCCTCATCGAGATGATCGGGATCCTGGAGACGATGACGCCGCTCGACTTCTTGGACTTCCGGGACTACCTCTTTCCGGCCTCGGGGTTCCAATCGGCGCAATTTCGGATAGTCGAGAACAAGCTGGGCCTGCGACGCAGCGACCGGCTGCTCCTCTCCGGCGACGAGTACACCGCCCGATTCGACAGCGACGACCGGAAGATCGTCGAGAGTGTGGAGGAGGAGCGATCTCTCTTCGACCTTGTGGAGCGCTGGCTGGAGAGGACCCCGTTTCTCGACCATGAGGACTTCCACTTCTGGGAGGCCTACCAGGATGCTGTTCACGACCGCATCCAGGCCGACCGGGCAGTCGTCGAGTCGAACCCGAAGCTGACCGATGAGGAGCGGGCCGCCCAACTCAAGGAATTCGAATCGGTGTTGAGCCAGTACGCAGCCTTGTTCGACCCCGAGAAACACGAGCTGGAACGGGCTGCGGGCCGTCTGCGCATGAGCCAGCGGGCGTTTCAGGCGGCTGTGTTCATCACTCTGTACAGAGATCAGCCTGCACTCCAGGAGCCGTCCCGGTTGCTCGAGCTGCTCATGGACGTCGACGAGGGCTTCACTACCTGGCGCTACCGACACGCTCAGATGGCGTTGCGGATGATCGGCCGCCGGGTGGGCACCGGCGGGTCTGCTGGAGCCAAGTACCTCGAGAAGTCAGCAGAACGGAGTCGTGTCTTCGGCGACCTCCTCAACATGTCCACCTTCCTCGTACCCCGGGCCGACCGGCCGGAGCTCCCATCCGGGATCGTCGAGTCGATGCGCTTTCGCTACGAGACATGAATCTCAAGCGCGGGTTCTCTCGATTTCTCGACGCCGACCCCGACCGGCTCCACTTCGCCGCGCACTCCCACCATCCATGGCCCGATGTGTCGTTCGAGGCTCATATTCGGGCCTGGCTCGACGCGGCTGAGAAGGCCGACGACAAGTGGGACCACGTCTTCGGGACGGTCTCACCCCGCACGAGGGGCAGGATCGCCGATGTGCT
>DASUUP010000408.1:0-4679 GCA_036373995.1 Acidimicrobiia bacterium | reverse complement strand
CCCGCCCGGGCGCGGCGCTGCTCCAGGAGGTGCTCGAATGGCTCGTCCCTGACACCGAGCACCACCGACCCGAACATCTGCACGAGTCGGCGATAGGAGTCGTAGACGAAGTGCTCGTCACCGGTCAGCTTGATCAGGCCTTCGACGACCTTGTCGTTCAGACCGATATTGAGGACGGTGTCCATCATCCCCGGCATCGAGAATTTTGCGCCGGAACGGCAGGAGACCAGAAGCGGGTTCACCGGATCGCCAAAGGACTTACCGGTCTTGGCCTCCATATCGGAGAGGGCCGCCGTCACCTGATCCATGAGGCCGGGTGGGAACTCACCATCGGCTCCGAGGAAGGCATTGCAGGCGGCGGTGGTGATGGTGAATCCAGGGGGCACCGGGACGCCGATTCGCGTCATATCGCCCAGGTTGGCCCCTTTTCCTCCGAGCAATCCACGAACCGCGTCCCAGTCCCCGCCGACGGCCGCTTGGGCGTCATCGACCTCGTCGAACCCATAAACCCATTTCTCAGACATTGTCGAACCTCTTCGTCAGGCCAGCGGAGGAGTCGACATGAGTCTCATCACCGCTGTTGTCAGTCCCTTTCTATCTCGATTCTCCAGGGATGGAGCGAGTACAAACAGGGCATAGGTGCCCGAGCCTGTGGGACCTTCGTCTTTTCAGATGAAGATGGTCTGTGCGCCCTCTGACAGCTCGATGAAATCGGCAGCGCTGATGATCCCTTCTACCCGCTCATAGAGGTCGGTGTCGGTGAGGTGCATCATGTCAGCCGACATCCGGCAGGCCCAGAGATGGCCACCGGCATCGGTGATCAACTCGAGGAACTCAGGGACATCGGGAACGTCGATGCCTTCGATCTGTTTCTTCATCATGTGAGTGGCGAAGGCCGTCATCCCGGGCAGACCCATGAGCATGGGAGACATGTGGGTGGCGGGGTTGCCCACCGGTGTGAAGTGCAGGTGGCCCATCGTCTCCTTGTTGATTATGTCGAAGCCCCAGAAGGTGAAGAAGAGATGCGTCTCGATGCCCTCCCCCAGGGCTGCGTTCGCCAGAACCAGGCCGGGATAGGCCATGTCCAGGGATCCCTTGGAGCAGATGATCGCCAGCTTGCGATCTGTCGCCTCGTCGTCGAACACCGGGACCGGTGCTTCAATGGTGAGAGTCATTGCCTGCCTCCTGTCATACGCAGCCTGCCGGCTTGGGCAGACCTGCGATGTAGGCCATCTTCTTGGCCGGTTTCTTCGGGAAGAGCTCGAAGAGCTCCTTGGTAGGAATCCCCCCGAGCGTGGACACCCGTCGCAGAGTCGCCGTCTCTCCCTGCGTCTTGTAGTCGTCGCGCAGGAAGCGGATCGCGTCCAAGTGTCTCTCGGTCAAGTCGATGCCGATGTTGACGGCCAGTTGCTTGCCGAGATCTTCGTTCCATTCGTCGTACTCGGTCATGAAGCCCTCGTCGTCGACGTGGACCTCGTGGCCCGAGATCGTTGCCAGGCTCATGTTCGAGCCTCCTTTCGTTCTGTCTGTTTCTGTTGGGTTGGGGCGCCCAGGCTGCGGAGTGCCACGACCAGCCGGTATAGGCCACGGCGCGCCTCGACCGTCCGCAGCTCGCGAAGCAGTGAGAGCAGTGATGGAGGCTCATCGGGCTCCTCGACCTCTTGGACCTGATGGACGGTCGACTTCAGCAATTCCATGACCTCCGGCTGGGTCATCTCTTTGAGCGTCTCGAGGATCAAGACGATGTTGTCGCCGAGTGCCTCGACGTCGCTCTCGTCGAACGATGTCACCACCTTGTCGATGACGCCCAGGCCACTGCGGGCAAAACCCACATAGCCGCGTGCATCGGCTTCAGCTAGTGCTCGCGATACCGAGGCCATGCCCTGGGATGTCATCGGTGAGAGATCACCGAGCAACTCCGAATAGGCCTGGCCGAAACGACGTCTCTCCTCGGCCTCTGTGACCAGGAACCGCAGCTGGCTCTCGATCAGGTCGAGCCGGCCGTTTCCCTGAAGTGATTCGATCGTCTTCACGCCTCCACCTCCTCCTTGCCCAGCATCGACATGAGGGCCGGAAGCGGGAGCTCCCGACCCGGAAGCAGGGCATGCCAGTAGATCCACTTGAACGCCAGCTTCCCGAAGTGATTCACCTCTGTCTCTTGGAGAAGGGAGAACGGGCCCACCACCGGCAACGGGTACTTGCCGGGGAGGGGCTGGACGTCGTAGTTGAAGTCGATGAGGAGGGCCTTGCCGTCGCCCGACTCGACGAAACAGTTGGCGTGGCCGTCGAAGCGCTGAGGCATCTGCTCACCACGAATGTGATGGAGGAAATTCTCGACGAACACCTCGACGGCGAAGTGGGCGACCGACCCGGCTTTCGAGATGGGCAGATCTGCCGCATCCCCGATTGCGAAGACGTTGTCTGATGCCTTGGACAGGAAGGTGCCCGGGTCGACGGGCACGTAGTTCAGCTCGTTGCCGATGCCGCTACGTGCGACGTAGTCCGCACCCATGTTCAGGGGGACCGTCACCAATAGGTCGAACGGGATCTCACGCTCGTCGTAGGAGACGATGCAGCGACGCTCGTTGTCGACCTCTTGGATGTAGAAGTCGGTCTCCACCTGGATCTTGCGATCCTCGAGCATCCCGCCGAGCATCTTCGACGCCACCGGCTTGGTGAAGGCTCCGTCGAGAGGGGTCACGTAGACGATCTCGACCCTGTCGCGCATTGCCCGGTCTTTGAAATAGGAATCGGCGAGAAAAGTGAACTCGAGAGGGGCTACGGGGCATTTGATGGGCATCTCGGTGATGTGGACGACGAGTCGCCCGCCATCCCAGGTGCGCAGCTTCTCGCCCAGAGCCTCGGCGCCATCGAGGGTGTAGAAGTCGAATACAGAGTTGCGCCACTCGGCGCCGTCCATCCCGGGGGTCTGGTCCGGTCGAGGGTGCGTTCCGGTGGCGATCACGAGCTGGTCGTATCGGAGCCGTTTCCCGTCGCCGAGCACCACCTCGTCGGACTCGATGTCGACACGTTCGATCTCGGCGGTGATCTTTTCGACCCCGGGCGTCAGCAGCTCTGTCATCGGTTTCGTGATCTGCGAGGGCTGGTAGCCGCCGAAGGGCAGGAACAGATACCCGGGCTGATACCTGTGTACGTGATCCTGATCGACGACGGTGATCGCCCATTCCTCTTCAGGAAGAGCGCGCCGGAGCTTGTTGACGACCATGGTGCCGGCGGTTCCGGCACCCAGGACCACCAAGCGTTTCATGAAAGACTCCTCGGTTGGTTACTCGATGTCCTGATTGTCGGTTTTGGGCCCCCGAGACGACAGGGTCATCGGACCAGGCGCGCCCGGGACTTTTGGCATCTGTTCCTGCATCGAGCACGGTGCTCGATGTGTGTGGAACGGGCCAAACGGTTGGTGCCGACGGGTCTTTCGTCCCTGTGGGCGTGGCAGCGTTCGACATAAGTTGATGGATATGAATCCCGGTTCGTCTGCTCCCACGTCCACCGTCGACGGAAACGAGGCGGCGGCCCGAATCGCCCATCTGCTGACCGAGGTCATCGCCATCTATCCGATCACACCCGCCTCGACGATGGGAGAGCTCGCCGACGCCTGGTCGCACGCAGGCCGGACCAACTTGTGGGGCGTTGTCCCCGAGGTGATCGAGATGCAGAGCGAGGGCGGGGCGGCCGGCGCCATACACGGTGCCCTTACTGCTGGCGCATTGAGCACGACATTCACGGCGTCGCAAGGCCTGTTGTTGATGCTCCCCAACATGTACAAGATCGCCGGTGAGCTGACTCCGGCCGTCATCCATGTCGCTGCACGCACCGTGGCGACTCATGCCCTTTCCATATTCGGAGACCATTCCGACGTGATGGCAGCGCGCCAGACGGGGTTCGCCCTGCTGGCTTCCTCCTCGGTGCAGGAGGCACAGGACATGGCGTTGGTGGCACACCTCGCCACGCTCGAGTCCCGGGTCCCCTTCCTCCACTTCTTCGACGGCTTCCGCACGTCGCACGAAGTGGCGAAGATCCAGACGATCGACGAAGGGCTCGTCCGGGGGTTGGTCGACGAAGACTTGATCGCTGCTCATCGTCTTCGAGCCCTCAACCCGAACCGACCCGTTCTCCGGGGCAGCGCCCAGAACCCCGACGTCTTCTTCCAGGCGCGGGAAGCAGCGAACCTCTTCTATGACGCGGTCCCCTCGATCGTCCACAGGACGATGCGGAAACTCGAGGAGGAGACCGGGCGTAGCTATGACCTTTTCGAGTACTCCGGATCGCCCGAGCCCGAGACCGTCCTCGTGATCATGGGATCGGGGGTGGGAGCGGCACGCGAAGCGGTGAGACGCCTCGAGGAAGAGGGCAGGAAGGTCGGAGTCATCCAGGTTCGTCTCTACCGCCCGTTCTCTGTCGGCGCATTCGTCGATGCCTTGCCCCAGTCGACGAAGAGCGTGGCCGTGCTCGACCGCACCAAGGAGCCTGGGGCCGTCGGCGAGCCTCTCTATCAGGACGTGATCGCCTCGCTAGCCGAGGCGGGAAGGTCGGGGATCGATGTGTTCGGCGGCCGGTACGGGCTCTCGTCGAAAGAATTCACCCCCGACATGGTGGCTGCGGTGTTCGATGAGGTGGAGGGATCCTCACCCCGCCGACACTTCACGGTCGGGATAGTC
>DASUUP010000407.1:0-8858 GCA_036373995.1 Acidimicrobiia bacterium | reverse complement strand
TCAGGATGATCGCCGTCTCCTGGAGAGGCACCGAAGCTGGCCCTCTGCCCTCTGTCGGCGTCACCCAATTCGCATGCAGGGTCGAAGTGCTCCGGCCAGAGCTGGACTTCGGAGACATCGTCCTCTTCCGAGCCATGGCCGCGTAGACGCTCGAGCACCTCGGTCCCGAAATTGAACCACTGGCCCAACATCCTGGCGGCCTCGTCGTCGATGGCGAGAGGTCGATCGGGATCGGTGGGAGCGAGAGGGTCGCGAAAGTCGCTGAACCACTCCACTTCGTAGTCGTGGCCCAGAAATTCGCAGGCGGTCCGCACCGTTGTGATGGTTTGCGAGGCGATCGCGTCATTCGTTTCCAGAACGATCAGCTCTCCTTCGACTCGAGCCACCTTGCCGTCGAACGGAGGTGTCCCGAAGCCGCCCGGCGTGGCGGTCAGGCCCATTCGCTGCTCGACCTGATATCGGGCAGGAGCCAATGCGAAGAACGCGATCTGGTGCAGATCTTCGCGAGTGGTCAGGAAACTGTCGGGAAGACCGGCGAGATTCACTGGTCGTCGCGCTGCGGGCGGCGCCAGAAGGCCGCAAGCTGCAAGGCACCCGCGAGGATTCCCAGACCGACGATCGCTGCCCCGGCCGCCCCGTTGAAGGTGTCGTCGATGCCTACGAGAGCGTCGCCCGATACCGGACCGGGGCCGACGGTGGCGATGACCAGCGCCAACATCGCCAACGTCACCACGTACTCATACCCTTCATCCGGGCGATGAAAGACGAAGAATCCGGCGAATCGATGCACCGACCAGAACGCGCCAGCCATCGTGGCAACCAACCCTGCCGCGGCGAACGACGTCAACAGGCCGACGATCAGGCCGAGGCCGATCGCGATCTCGGTGACCGCCGCCATCCTCGCGTTGAGGGCCGGCGAGCGAAAGCCAACCTTGTCGAACCATGCCGCCGTGCCTTCCTGGCTACGGGCGTGGTTGATGCCGTGAGCGAGCATGACCACCCCCGCCCAGACACGGGCCACCAACATGACTATTTCCAAGGCATCCATCTCTGTCCTCCTCCGTCAATTACGCATGCGACGATAACGCCAAAGCAGCGCCCCGGCGCCGGTTGCGAACACTGCGCCGGCCGTTGCCAGGAGACCGATCGGGGCGACTGATCCGGGCGGCGCTTCCGCCGCAATCAGTGGAGTCGTGGTCGGCGTGGTCGGCTCTGTCGTCACGAGAGCCGTCGTTTCCGATGCCCGCGTGGTCGTTGTTGTGACCCGGGTGGAGGTCGTGGCCCGGGCCGTCGTCGTCGTGCTAGGCGGGATGGTCGTGGTTGGCGGGATAGTCGTGGTCGGCGGGGGCGTCGTCGAGCTCGGAGGGACCGCTGTCGTGGAAGTAGTCGACGAGGGTGGTGGGGCTGGTGGAGGAGCCGACCCGGACCGAACGGTCTCGACATCGGCTGTCAGCGACCCGGTCACATAGTTGTAGAGATTGTTCCCGGGGCATGTCGTCTGGCTCATATCCCGGTGCCCGGCGATGGTCCGGGTCGTGACCTGAGTCCCTTCGGGCCACTTGTTCGAGCCGCGCGACGTGAACGTCACCTCGGCACCGGGCGCCGTGGAAACCCCATGACGATCTGCGAGCCAGGCCAGCACATGCACCAAGGAGGCCTGGGCTGCAGGTGTCGCCGGGGTCAGGTTGGTGTCCCCGATGACACAGACGAGCTGTGTGAACCCCTGGTTTCCCCCTGTCGCCGAGCCGGCAACCGGCCCGTCGAGACTTCCCTGACGACCCTCCCACACGCCTCCGCCTGAGTCGATGATGAAGTTGTAGGCGATGTCCGGCCAACCCTTCTCTGGCCCGGTGTGGAAGTCGTACCAACTCCGCAGTATCGAAGGCACATCGGAGACGGAGTGGCCGTTGTGGGATGCTGAGTGGTGGACGAGGAGAAACCTCACATCCTCCGATGCCAGTGGCCCCGTGGGCGGCTCCGACGTCCACGACGACCGGGGGTTGATCGTGAGCCCTCTCGCCGGAAGGGCGAGACCCGAGCCGGCCACGACGAGCCCGGTGGCGACGCCGATGAATTGGCGCCGGGTGATGGAGGACACGGCCCAAACCCTATATATGGGACCGGGTTTGTCTACGGTTCATCACTCATGAGCAGCTGGACCGAGGGCGCGCTCGCCCTGATCATCGTGGTCGGCCTGGGTCTCGGGTTGTTCCTGTTCACGGGACAATCCCTCGGCGACGGCTCGACCGACACCACCCAGGCACCGATGACCGTCGACCCCGAAGCCGCCACGCGCGGTCAAACCCTCGCCCAGGAGCAGGGGTGCTTGAATTGCCACACCGTCGACGGCACACAGGGATCGGGTCCGACATGGAAAGGGCTCGCAGGCTCGGTACGCCCCCTGGTCGGCGGTGACGAGGTCAACGCCGATGACACCTACCTCTTCAACTCGATCGTCGCCCCCAGCAATCAGATCGTCGAGGGCTACGACGACCTGATGCCCGGCTTCTATGCCGACCAACTCGACGAAGCCCAGATCACCGACCTGGTCGAGTACATCAAGAGTCTCGCTGCCTAGCTATCCCTAAATCCCGCCCGCGGGCAGGACGTTGCGCTGGCCGCTACGCGATGCCCGCGGGCAGAGCGGCAAGGGAACGAAACCCCATTTCAGAGGGATATTGGGACAAGAAGTTGATACAGCTGCACTCAGGTTGTAGTATTGGCGCAGACTCAAACTCGTAGACGAACCTCGAAGGAAGGAAAACCACCACATGCCACGCGCCGTAGGTATCGACCTGGGCACCACCAACAGCGTGATCGCCGTTCTGGAGGGCGACCCCACGGTCGTCGCCAACGCAGAGGGCGGCCGCACCACGCCGTCGATCGTCTCGTTCAAGGACGGGGACGTCCTCGTTGGTGAGGTCGCCAAGCGTCAAGCCATCACCAATCCCGACCAAACCGTTCGTTCCGTCAAGCGTCACATTGGCACCGACTGGAGCATCGACATCGACGGCAAGGAGTACACCGCTCAGGAGATCTCCGCCCGCATCCTCATGAAGCTCAAGCGGGATGCCGAGTCCTACCTGGGTGACACTGTCACCGACGCGGTCATCACCGTCCCCGCCTACTTCAACGATGCCCAGCGCACGGCCACCAAGGAAGCCGGCCAGATCGCAGGGCTCAACGTCCTGCGCATCATCAACGAGCCGACCGCGGCCTCTCTCGCCTACGGGCTCGAGAAGAAGTCCGACGAGACCATCCTGGTCTTCGACCTGGGCGGAGGAACCTTCGACGTCTCCGTCCTCGAGATCGGAGATGGCGTGTTCGAGGTCAAAGCCACCTCCGGCGACACCCAGCTCGGTGGTGACGATTGGGACGAGGCCGTCATCGAATGGCTCGTCAAGAGCTTCAAGGACGACCATGGGGTCGACCTGTCCAAAGACCGCATGGCGAGCCAGCGACTCAAGGAGGCCGCGGAAAAGGCCAAGATCGAGCTGTCGTCCGTGGCTGAGACGGAGATCAACCTTCCCTTCATCACGGCCACCGACGCCGGTCCCCTCCACATGCAGTACAAGCTCACGCGCTCGGAGTTCCAGAAGCTGACCGAGGACCTGCTCGATCGGACCAAGAGCCCCTTCAAGCAGGCGATCAAAGATGCCGGCATCGACGTCGCCGAGATCGACCACGTCGTGCTCGTCGGAGGATCCACTCGCATGCCCGCGGTCCAAGAGCTCGTCAAGGAGCTCACCGGAAAGGACCCTCACAAGGGTGTCAACCCAGACGAGGTCGTCGCCGCCGGCGCCGCCATCCAGGCCGGTGTTCTCAAGGGTGACGTCAAGGACATCCTCCTCCTCGATGTGACCCCGTTGACTCTCGGCATCGAGACCAAGGGTGGCGTGATGACCCGGATGATCGAGCGCAACACGACGATCCCGACCAAGAGGTCGGAGATCTTCACCACGGCCGAGAACAATCAGCCGGAAGTCGAGATCCATGTGCTCCAGGGTGAGCGGACGATGGCTGTGGACAACAACAGCCTGGGCAAGTTCCGCCTCACCGGCATTCCACCGGCCCCAATGGGGGTACCTCAGATCGAAGTCACCTTCGACATCGACGCCAATGGGATCGTCCACGTCAACGCCAAGGACCTCGCCACCAACAAGGAACAGAAGATGACCATCACCGGTGGCACCGCCCTCGCCCAGAACGACATCGACCGCATGGTCAAGGATGCCGAGGCTTACGCCGAGGAGGACGCCAAGCGCCGCGAGCAGATCGAGACCCGGAACCAGGCCGAACAGCTGGTCAATCAAACCGACAAGCTGATCGAGGAGTCGGGCGAGCAGATGACCGATGAAGAGAAGTCATCTGTGGAAGCTGCCAAGACCGCCCTGAACGAGGTACTGGCCAACGACGAGGCCGAGACCGACGAGATCAGGTCCAAGATGGACGAGCTGGTGTCTGCCAGCCAGGCCATGGCCACTCGTCTCTACCAGCAGGCAGCCGCCGAACAGCAAGCCGGCTCCGGGTCAACCGATGACATCTCATCCGACGATGAGGTCGTGGAGGCAGAGATCGTTGACGATGAGGATGAATGAGCACCAAGTCACCTCGACCGACGATGAGGTCGTAGAAGCCGAGCTCGTTCCGGCCACGGAGACCCCAGACCCGCACGCCCTGGGTCTGGAGCTCCCGGACGATCCGGACGCGGCGATTGAGACGTTGCTCGTCGAGTTGAAGTCGGCCCGCGATGAGGGCGACTCCTACCTCGACGACCTGAAGCGTGTCGCCGCCGACTTCGACAACTATCGCAAGCGGATCACTCGTGAGAACGCCGTCATGCTCGACCGGGCCACGGAGAAGGTCGTCACCGGGTTGATGCCCGTACTGGACACATTCGACGCGGCGTTGCAGACCGAGCCCAGGACCGAATCGGAACAGAAGCTCTACTCGGGGATGCTCAACACCAGGGAGCAGCTGCTCAACGCGTTGAAGGACGAGGGTCTGGAAATCATTCCGACGATCGACGAGCCGTTCGACCCCGAGATCCACGAACCCGCCGGTGCACCCAGTGGCGACGGACAGCTCACCGTCACACAAGAGCTCCGCCGGGGCTACCGACTGCGGGGGAAGGTGCTTCGGGCTGCATTGGTCGTAGTGGATGTGCGCTGATGAACCGCGAATGGCTCGAGAGGGACTTCTACAAGGTGCTCGGAGTCTCCGAGACGGCCAGTACCGAAGAGATCAAGAAGGCTTATCGCAAACTGGCTCAGACCCACCACCCCGACGCCAACCCGGGCGACGCGGCCGCTGAAGAGAAATTCAAGGAGATCTCCGAGGCTTACGCCACCCTGTCCAACCCTGAGCAACGCAAGGAGTATGACCAGATGCGTCGTCTCGGGGCCACAGGGGGATTCCAGGGGTTCGGTGGGCCCGGCGCAGGAGGCTTCGGTGGCCAACAGGTGCGGGTCGAAGACCTCCAGGATCTCCTCGGTGGATTCGGTGGCCTCGGCGATTTGTTCGGAACACAGCAGGGTAGGGGTCGTTCCGGGCCGGCCCGGGGCGCCGACCTGACCACCGAGCTCACGATAGGTTTCGAAGACGCCGCTTTCGGCGTCGAGACCGAAGTGGTGATCGAGGGTGCGGCCGCGTGCTCCCGATGCAACGGCTCTGGAGCCGAGCCGGGATCGAACGTCACTACGTGCCCGACCTGTGGCGGACGCGGCATGGTCGCCCAGAACCAGGGGTTCTTCTCCTTCTCCCAACCCTGCCCACAATGTCATGGCTCGGGCAGGCTGATCGAAGACCCCTGCAGCAAGTGTCGCGGATCGGGAACGGAGAACCGTCGCCGTCAGGTCAAGCTTCGCGTTCCCGCGGGAGTCAAGGACGGGTCCACACTTCGTCTGCGCGGCAAAGGGGCACCTGGCTCGTTCGGCGGACCTGCCGGCGATCTCATGGTGAGAATCAGGGTTGCGCCGAGCGCGACATTCGGGCGGAAGGGGAACGACCTGACCCTCAAGGTCCCGATCACATATACCGAGGCCGCCCTGGGCACAAAGCTCGAGGTACCGACCCTCAACGGTGGCGTGAAGGTGAAGATCCCCTCAGGGACACCTTCGGGCAAGACTTTCAGGGTCCGTGGGAAGGGCATCGACCCTGACCGCGGCAGAACCGGCGATCTGTTGGTCACAGTCGAGGTCGCAGTCCCGCAGAAGTTGTCGAAGGACGAGAAGAGACTCCTCGAGGAATTGGCCGAACATGAGACCGAGGACATTCGGTCTCATCTGAGATGATGGAACCGACGAGATGACAGATTCCCAACGGGCCGTGTTCGTGATCTCGGTGGCCGCCGAGCTTGCCGGCATGCACCCCCAGACTTTGCGCATCTATGAGCGCAAGGGGCTCATAGACCCCTTCCGCACTCCAGGCGGCACCCGTCGCTACTCCCAGGAGGACATCGAGCGTCTCCAGCTGATTCAGGAGATGACGGCCGAGGGAATGAATCTCGAAGGTGTTCGTCGGGTCCTGGCCCTTCAAGAGGAGAACCGCCGTCTGAAGAAGAAGCTCGACCGTCTTCGCGACAAGATCGAGGAGATGGAAGAGGCTGCCGAGATAGCCGGACGTCCGCCCGAGATCATCCTCCGCAGCCAGATACGCAAGATCTACGGTGAACGGTGATGGCCGATAGCTACGAAGGGCCGATCAGGATCATGGGCGGCGACGGCATCCTCCTCACCACGGGTCAAGCCGTCCTCGAGAACGACGAGGAATTGGGCAACTGGACGGGCGTTGTCCAGACGCTCCGCGGGACAGCCGTCGCCGGCAAGGCGCTGATCGTTGAGCTGGAGATTCCGGAAGGCGGGCGAGGTCGCGCTCAGCTCACCCCTTTGCGCGAAGTCGAAGATCGTGCCCAGTCGACGGTCACCGGCTTCGGCACTCCACCGTTCTGAGCGCGAGCCCCACGTTGAGCGAACCCTTGGTACCAGACTTCGCTGAGCGGGGTCTCTAACCCTGGGTTTGCTGATTCACGCCTTGGTCAGCATTCCTCATTGATCTCGGACGGAACCTCGAAGTCGAAGGTCACATCGACTGTCGCGGCACCCTCATCAGGCCACGTCTGTTCCAGACCCGCCAAGGCACCCGTGACCCTGTTCCCGTCGAGAACCACCGGTGTTTCGGCGAGATCGATCTCATCGAAGGTCTCCGGATCTCGCGTGAACCAGGAGCCGTCGGCGCGATTCTGTGCGCCGCCTTCGAATTGCTCCAGACCGGCCGCGCCCTGTCGCGAGTGGAACACATTGAGGCTGATCTGATCGAATTGGCTCCCGTCTGTGAGGTCGAAACCCTGGCTGTGGCTGACCTCGACCTCTAGACCCGAGCTACCGCCAAGGTATCCGAGAAGGGAAACGTCGCGGGGATCTGGATCGGAACCGAACGAGAATGGCTCGCACGAGTAAACCTCGACATTGTCGAACGACTCACCATCCGCGGTGAACGAGCCGACACCAGCTCCAGCCAGAGGGAAGCCACCGTCATCACCGCCGTCCCCAGCGGTTGCACCATCGTCACTCGGCAGATCGTCTACGTTCACAGTCGGCGAGCCCTCGCAGACGACCTCGAAATCGACCGTGTAGGTGTTCTCGAAGTCCACGAACACGGCCGATCCGGTCGCAGTTGTGTCGTCGATCGTCCATGACATCGTGCGCTCGGCAGCCTCTTCGGGAGTTGCGATCTCGATATCGAGGTCGTTGAGGTTGATTTCGAATGTGGGCTCGTCTCGCTGAGCCGCCTCCCAGTCGTCCGGCGGGAGGTCCATCGTGAAGGTGCCGGGTTGGCCATCTTGCCCGAGAATGAGCTCACCGGAGTCGTCAACGGCGTAGCCAACCGCGTAGAACCGCCCGGATCCGAAGAAATCGGGAGAGCACGTCTCGAACGTGAGATCGTCAACTCCCTCGACAGGCGAGAAAGTTATGTCGTCGAGATCGTATGTGGTGGACTCTCCATCGATGGCGATCACAGCCATACGCTCACCAGGCTCTCCTTCAGCAGCCGTCGGTACGTCCTGGCCGTCACTCACATCGGACGCAACAGTCGTCGCAGTTTCGCCTGTTCCGGCGTCAGAGCCATCTGTGGGTGCGGTCGTCACATCCGACCCCTCCCCACCGCCGCCACACGACGCCACGACGAGGGCGATCGACCCCGTCACCGCGAGTAGTCGTCTTCGGTCCCAACCCATTGTTCGCTCCTTATGCACGGTCCTACCGGCCCCACGGCCGCGATCTGGCCGTGAATGACCCTCCCGCCTCGACGTGGACAAGTCGGACAACCCCTCTCGATGCCGCCCAGAGACGAATGTATGTGGGAACCTCGCGGGTTGGAATACTCAAAAGGGCCCTGACGACTACTCAATTCGCATTCAGGGCCTGATCACTGTCTGCGTCTGCGTTGTCCGGGAGACGAGCTTCCCGTTCTCGTTGCTGGCGTCGGTCTGAACCACGACCACCCTCCCTCCGACGTGGACCGGGGTGGCCGCGAACCGAATCGTCCCCGATGTCACCGGCCGAAAGAAGTTGGTCTTCGACTCGATGGTCGAGGTCGTCGCGCCCTCGGAGAGATTGAGGAAGGCACACAAGGCCCCGACCGAATCGGCCACTGCCATGAGGTAGCCACCGTGGACCAGGCCTCCGGCGGTGCAGTGTTCCGGCTTCCAGACACCGGTGGCAACCACCTCATCCGGCTCACCGGAGACGATCTCCACTCCGAGCATCTCGGCAAACGGCATCTGGGAATGGGCCATGGTGGTGAGCTCGGCTGGAGACATGTCCGGACCCTAGCGGGTTGACATATTCGCATATAGG
>DASUUP010000406.1:0-6948 GCA_036373995.1 Acidimicrobiia bacterium | reverse complement strand
CGATGCCCTTCGGTGGCGGAGGCTGGAGCGGGATCGGTCGCGAAGGCGTCATCAATGCGGTCGATGAGATGACCCAGCCCAAGGTCGTGGCGTTTGCCGGTGTCGAAGTCCCGGGCCTGGGCTGATGTCGACGATGAGAGTCCTCACCGAGACCGAGCTTCGAGGGGTAGTGGGTCTGGGCGAGGAAGAGCTGGCGGCGATCGAGGCCGTCTACCCGCTGGTCACTTCGGGCGCCGGGTCGATGCCCCCGATCATGCGCATCGACGTTCCCGAGAACAACGGCGAGATCGACATCAAGTCGGCTTTCCTGCCCGGTTACTCCGGTATCGCGGTGAAGGTCTCGGCGGGTTTCTTCGACAACCCGGCAAAGGGTCTGCCCAGCCTCGGTGGGTTGATGATGGTCTTCGACTCGGAAACAGGCGTACCTCGCTCGGCACTCTTCGACAACGGCTATCTGACCGATGTACGCACCGCGCTCGCCGGCGCGGTGGCGGCTCGTCATCTGGCTCGGGCTGACGCTGGAGCTGTCGGGATCGTCGGTGCGGGTGTGCAAGCACGTCTCCAGCTCGAGGCGCTCACCCTCGTACGTGAGGTTCGGGAGGCTCGGGTCTGGGCTCGGCGAGCCGATCGTTCTGCGGTGTTTGCCGACGAGATGTCCGAAGCGTTGGGGATCCCTATGCAGGTGGTGGACTCGGTGTCCGATGTGGCCAACTCCTCGGACATCGTCGTGACCACGACGCCGTCGACGGAGCCGCTGCTCGAGGTCGGCATGCTGCATCCCGGCCTGCACATAACGGCCGTCGGCTCGGATGCGGAGCACAAACAGGAGCTTTCGGCTGACCTGATCATGGCCGCCGACCGATTTGTCTGCGACACGATCTCGCAGAGCCGACGGTTGGGTGAGTTGCGCTCGGCGTTGGACTCCGGCTTCGACGAGGCCGA
The DNA here is from genome assembly GCA_036373995.1 of Acidimicrobiia bacterium. GTDB lineage: Bacteria > Actinomycetota > Acidimicrobiia > Spongiisociales > ZC4RG35 > JANQRA01. The sequence continues at coordinate 6,006 of DASUUP010000406.1, read as the reverse complement.
CGCCGTCGAGCTCGGCGCCGTGGTAGCTGGTGACGCGATCGGCCGAGGCAACGAGGGTGACGTCACTGTGTGTGATCTCACCGGCACCGGAGCCCAGGACACGGCCATCGCATCACTGGCAGTGGAGCGTGCCGTGGCCCTGAATCTGGGCACCACCTTTGAGACGCGACCTAAGTGAACAGGGTGACTGCTCCCCAGACGGTCAGCACCAGGCCCACCATCAGGAGAAAGCGGACCCGACCCGGTCTGTAGATTGCGTCGGGCACGTCTTTGGGTGCCTCACCGCGACGGTGTTTCCACCAGGCCAGTCCGTTGCCGATGAGCAGAGCCAGGCCAATCGCCAGAATCAGCTCCGGGACCAGGTTCTCGAAGTCGAGGAAGTCACCCACAGGTGGCACCGTAACTCTGAATAGGCTCCCAACGTGAACACAGCTGCCACCGCATCCGCCCCGGCTACCACAGCCAACCTGGGCCCTGCTTTCGATTGCATCGCCTTAGCCCTCAGTCCCAGGTGCGTGGTCCGGGCTCGGCCGGCCGATGAGTGGTCGGTCGAGCACAACGGGGCCCACAGGGTCTCGGCGGGCGAGATCGACGGTGTCGTGGCGGCAGCGCACCGTGCTGGCGGAGATCGTCCCCTGGCACTCGAGGTGGAGAACAACGTCCCCCTGGCCCGTGGCCTCGGCTCGTCGGCAGCAGCCTTCGTAGCCGGTGCGGCCGCCGCCTTGCGCGCACAGGGTGAGGACGCGTCTCCCGACCGGGTGTTCCGAATCGCAGCCGAGATGGAGGGCCATGCCGATCAAGCAGCCGCCGCGGTCTACGGCGGCCTGGTCCTCATTCCCGCCGAGGGCCCCCCGCAACGCCTGCCGATACATCCTTCGCTTCGTCCGATAGTTGCGGTGCCCGACAAGCGTCTCCCGACCGCCGAGGCAAGGGCGATCCTTCCCTCGTCCTACGACCGGGACGTGACGATCCGCAGCCTGGGACGCGTCGCTGCCCTGACCGCCGGGCTGACCACCGGGGACCCGGGGCTGCTCTCCGCCGCCCATGGCGACGAGATTCACGAGGCGTGGCGCAACGCGCTCAGCCCCGAGGTGGGTGAACTGATCGAGATCGCCCGTCGTGCCGGGGCGCTCCATGCCGCCCGGTCGGGCGCAGGCCCTTCGGTCGTGGCGTTCGTCACCCACGATCGGGCGGAAGGTGTCGTCCGTGCCTTCGCCGGGTGGGGCGCCGACGTGATCGACGACCCTGTAGAGACGACGGGTCTGATCTGAGCGGACCGCCGGGGTTGGCGTTCTCGAGTCTCAAAATAGGAAAAGGACCTGCGCTGTCTCCTTCGGCTCGTGGAGACGGCGAGGCCCCGTGTTCCTATTGCCTTCCGTGTTTTTCGTCGCCGGAAGGATCACGACGTTGGAGTCATGATACCGGGGTGCCGCCTCTAGCGGAAGTGCGCTGGGCGACCCCGGCGTGTCTCAGGACAATCGATACTCGACGCTCGGGCCGCGTTTGCCGATCGGCTCGATAACACCCGTCCTCCGGAGGCAATAGGCCATTTGCTGTGCGATGCGCATCGATTGGCTGAGAGCGCCGGCCAGGTCAGTCGTGGTGAACGTACCGGGCAACTCATCAGGCATGAGGCCGCGGAGGTCGTCGCGGGTCTGCAGGACGATCGAATCGACGACGTCGACCAGTCGGCGCTCGAGGATCGACCATCCCTGGCGTCGCCAGGAACGGTCTGGGGTGTGGTGCCGGTACTCCTCTTCCTCGGTGAGAACCACGTTGATCTCGAGGTCGGGCCCGATCAGTCGCTCCGGGAAACTAACCAGCTCGGAAAAGATGTCGGTGGGCTGTCCTCGTTTGGGCGAGCGACGTCGACTGAGGATCGTCCCATCGGCCTCGACTTTGACGATCCACTTGGTGACGGGGATCGGGTGGACGATTCGGATCCGATGCCCGGCGTCGAGGAGCATCCCGAGCTTCTGCTTCATCGACGAGAAGCCACTTGTCTGCACCTCGATCAAGAGGTCGTCGCGGACCAAATCGACCACGAAGCCGTCGACAGGGCATTCGACCTTGTCTCCAGGAAGGGCAAACCACTCCTTCAGCGAGGCGTGGAGCGGCTTCTCCCGAAGGGTGCCGATGTGGGGTGGGGCGTCCGTCACTGACATCGAGGCTAGGGGTTGGGCTCGGGCGTCAGCATGATCTCGATGGTGAGAGTCCCCCGATCGAGGGGACAATGGCCAGAATGCGCTGGACAAAGGAGACGTGGTGGTGACATCCCTGGACTGGTTGCTCGATTCCGACCCTGCGATCCGCTGGCAGGTGATGCGTGATCTCGGTTCGGATCCATCGGATAAGTTCGAGGCCGAGCGGGCGCGCGTCGCCGCCGAGGGCTGGGGCGCACAGCTACTGAGCCTGCAGGAGAGTTCCGGCAGCTGGGACGGAGGGACCTATCGCCCGGGTTGGGTCGACGACTCCAAGCCCTTTTTCGATGCGTGGACCGCGACACACTTCTCCCTCCAACTCCTCCGCGAGCTCGGCCTGGATCCAAGGAGTCAGGAGGCACGCCACACCATCTCCCTCGTACGTGACAATGTCCGTTGGGACGTCAACGATGCCCCCTACTTTCGCGGTGAAACCGAGCCATGTATCAATGGGATAGTCGTCGTCATCGGCTCGTACTTCGGTGAAGAGGTCGACGGGATCGTCCAACGCCTGGTCGATGAGGCGCTCGACGACGGCGGGTGGAACTGCTGGGCCGAGTTCGGGGCGAGCGTGTCGTCGTTCCACACGACGATCTGTGTGCTCGAAGGCCTGCTCGCTTGGGAACGAGCCGGCGGCGAATCAGATGCGGTGGCTGCCGCCCGCTCAAGGGGCGAGGAGTATCTCCTGAAGCGCAGGCTCTTCCGATCGCTGTCCTCGGGCGATGTTGTCGACCCCAGATTCACCATGTTCTCATTTCCCACGAGGTGGTACTACGACGTGCTCCGAGGTCTCGACTACTTCAGATCGACCGGAGCGGTGCTCGACGAGAGATGCTCCGAGGCCGTCGATCTCGTCGAAGGCAAGCGTGATCCCGGGGGCCGCTGGGCCCTCGAGAACGTTCATCAGGGCCCCACGCACTTTCGCATGGAAGGACCTGAGGGATCACCGAGTCGATGGAATACCCTGCGGGCGCGGCGGGTCCTGGATTGGGCTGGCGTCGGCTGATCTCTTTGGCGGGATCCGATGGGACCCGGCTCTCCCCACGCGACGATTGTCGACCGGTGCTGAAAGGTCACGTCAGGACCTGAAACCCGGGCGAGACATGGTTGCCGAGGACAGCATCGTTCCCATGCTCGTCTCCCATTCCCTGGCGCGAGTTGACCTAATGGAGGTGGGTACGCGACCATGGGAGGAGTTTTCCCCTTCAAGAGAGGTCTGTTCAACATGGGTTCGCTCGTAAAGAAGCGCCGTAAGAAGATGTCCAAGCACAAGTACCGGAAACGTCTGAAGGCCAACCGGCACAAGCGCAAGAAGTAACACGAGAAACCGGGTCGAATCGGCCCGGTTTCCTCCTTTCCGATACCGACCTCATGGCTCTGCCGGCGGCCACTCCCCGAGGCAGTTGGGACCGTATTCGGCTCTCACCGGGGTTCGCGAGTACTCAGTTTTCCTTGAGGAAGTCCTCGATCTCCTCGACGAGGCGTTCGGCCTGGTCGCCAGGCTCTTCGACGGCCTCGCTCTCCAACTGCTCCACGTACTGCTGCAGCTCGGCGTTCTCTTCGAGGGCTTCGTCCACCGTGTCCCGAAACTGACGGGCACGGGAGGTGAGATCGCCGATGTCGAGACTCATCCCCAACAGCTCCGACGCCTTTATCGCCAGAGCCTCCACTGCCGGCGGGTAGTCCTGATTCGACAGATAGTGAGGGACGGCAGCCCAGACGGATATCACGTCGATTCCGGCGTTCCCCAGCGCATGGTTGAGCACACCGAGGATCCCGGTGGGACCCTGATAGCCCGAGGGGAGCAGACCATGCAACTCGAGTGAGTCGGGGCGGGTGGCTGAACCGACCAAGGGCACCGGCAGCGTGTGCGCGACCTGACCGATGAACGCGCCGAGGGTCACCGCCTTGGCGACTCCGAGGGTGGTCAGCGCCTCGACCAGCTCGGCTGTGAAGGCTTTCCACTTGTAATTGGGCTCCTCACCGATCAGCACCACGAGATCACGGTCCGGGAGCCGGATCACGTGGAGCTCGTTCTCCGGCCAGTCGATGTCGCGGGTGCCGCCTTCACTGATGACGACCATCGGTCGTCTCACCTGGAAGTCGTAGTGCTCGTCGGGATCGAACCGTGCAATCAGCTCGCTCTCGTAGGTGTCGAGGAACCTCTCCGCGGCAAGACTCGCCGAGTCACCGGCGTCTCCCCAGCCCTCGAACGCGATCAGGGCGAGCGGGTCCCGGAGGACCGGCCGGTTGAGCCACTGCAATGAGCTCATGCCTCTCCAACCTACTCGTGGGCCACTGGTAGCGATAGGTAGAACGGCTCGAATCGTCGGAGTCTCAGCGCATTCAGCACCACCGACACCGATGAGAAGGCCATGGCCGCCGCGGCGATCGTTGGGCTGAGCAGCCCGACGGCGGCGACGGGGATCGCAATCGTGTTGTAGAGGAACGCCCAGACGAGGTTTCCCTTGATCGTCCTCAGCGTGGCACCTGCCAACTCAACGGCGGCCGGAGCGAGCCGGGGGTCGTCGCGAAGGAGAACGATATCGCCGGCTTCGACGGCGACCCCCGTGCCGGAGCCGACGGCGAGGCCGAGGTCGGCCTGGGTGAGGGCTGGTGCGTCGTTGACCCCGTCGCCGAAGAAGGCGACCACCTGACCTTTCTCCTGGAGCTGTCCGACCCGTTTGGCCTTGGATTCGGGGGTGGCGTGGGCGTAGACGGTCTCGATGCCCACCTTTTCGGCGACGATCTCGGCCGTCTTCTGGTTGTCGCCGGTGACCAGCTCCGAATCGATCCCGATCTCCCTAAGCCGGTCAACGGCAGCGGCGGCTGACGAACGCACCGTGTCGGACACCGAGATCACGCCTCGCACCGACCCATCCCACCCTGCATAGAAGGCGGTCTCGCCCGCACTTACGGCATTTGCCACGACGTCGGCCCAGCGGTCTGCTCCTTCGAGGCCGCGCTCTTCGATCAGCTCTCTCGTCCCTGCGGCGACAGCGTGACCGTCGACCGTTCCGTGCACGCCGAGGCCGGCTATGGTCTCCAACTCGGTGGGGTCGATGAGGTCGACCAGCTCCTCATCGGCAGCAAGACCCACAGCTATCCCGATGGGATGACCGGATGCGACCTCGATGGAGCCCACGAGCCGAAGGAAGAGCCGGCGATCTTCGTCGGTTTCGACCATCTTCGGAGTCATCACGCCCGTGGTCAGGGTCCCTGTCTTGTCGAAGAGGACGGTGCTGATCTCGCGGGCTCGCTCGAAGACTTCGGCTTGCTTGAAGAGGATTCCCAGCTCGGCGCCCCGGCCTGAGCCGACCATCACCGCGGTCGGCGTTGCCAGGCCCAGGGCGCAGGGACAGGCGATGATGACGACGGAGACGGCGATCCGCACAGCGGTGCCCACCGAGTCGCCGGCAACCAGCCAGAAACCGAACACGGCGAGCGTGATCAGGAGGACTCCGGCGACGAACCTGGCTGAGTAGACGTCGGCGAGACGCTGGATCGGAGCCTTCGAGCCCTGTGCCTCTTCGACCATACGAACGATCGATGCCAGGGTGGTATCGGCTCCGACGTGGGTGGCCCGCACCGTGAGGCGACCAGCCTGGTTCACGGTGGCGCCCACGACCTCGTCGCCTTCGGTTTTCACGACCGGCATCGGCTCTCCCGTGAGCATCGACTCGTCGACGGTGCTGGAGCCGGTCTCCACGACACCGTCGGTGGGTATCCGCTCTCCGGGCCTGACCACCATCAGGTCGCCGGGGATCAGCTGATCGACCGGAACCCGCCTCTCGCCCGAATCGGT
>DASUUP010000405.1:0-4739 GCA_036373995.1 Acidimicrobiia bacterium | reverse complement strand
GGAGCCGCCTCCCCGGCCGCTCACAGCTTCTGTCGTCAATCTGGCGTGCACGCCGAGCAAGGACAAGCAACTCGACAACAAGCGGACCAGCGCCGCTGTGACTCCACATTGGCTTTCCGAAGGACATTGAGTCTCCGTGATCTCGAGAACGTCGACATAATCCCGATAGGCCTACTGACGGAGGGACCGTCTCTGCGTGGCGGGCAAAAGCAGTTCGCCGTACCCGTGGCAGCGGGCCTCGCTCAGCTGCATCTCGAACAACACATAACGTTCGGGTGGGTCGTAGCTCGATAGCTCGGCAACGTGGGCCCACACGTCAGAATCTTCCACGGCGATCCCACGACCGGTCATCCAGAACTCACCTCCCGTGCCCGCATTGTCCGGCACTCCGTTGTGCAACGCGAACCAGCCCCGTTCCAGGAGGTCTCTCCGCTTTGGTGAGGTGGGCTCCATGAAGAGGAACAGCCCGAAAGGGCGCAGCCCGAAAGGCGCATCAACGGCGTCACCGGATGCATCCGAGGCAGCTCGGGTCGGCGCAGCGTGGCCAGATATGCAGGTGCCGCTGTCAGTTTGTCTGCCCCGAACCGGGCCAGCTCTTTGTGCCGTTCCGGGTCACTTCTGGCGGCGTCGCCGCTCGCTCTCGGACAGATACCTCTTGCGGACCCTGATGGCGTCCGGGGTGACCTCGACCAGCTCGTCATCGGTGATCCACTCGATCGCCAGCTCGAGGCCGAGACGTCGCGGCGGTCGGAGCTTGATGGCGTCGTCGGAGGCGTGAGTGCGGATGTTGGTGAGCTCTTTGGCCTTGGTGGGGTTGACCACCATCTCGTCCGGTCTTGATGCTTCTCCGATGATCATCCCCTCGTAGACCTCGTCCCCCGGGTCTATGAACAACACCCCTCGCTTCTGCAGGTTGTCAAGCGCAAAGCCGGTGGCGACACCCTGTCGGTCGGCGGTCATTGCGCCACCGATTCGGTGGGGCAACTCACCAACCCAAGGGGTCCATCCCGCCTGGTTCTGGTGGACCAACGCCGTGCCCTTGGTCTCGGTCATCAGCTGAGAGCGGAACCCCAACAAACCTCTTGCCGAGGCCTCGAGCGTCACGATGGTTCGCCCGCTGTCCCCCGGCCGCATGTCGACGACGCTTCCCTTGCGTGGCGCGGCGGCCTGGGTGACCGTACCGACATGGGTGTCGGGAACGTCGACGACCGCTCGCTCGAGTGGCTCGTGGGGCCGCCCGTCGATCTCCCGGAGGACGACCTCCGGACGGCTCACCTGGATCTCGTAGCCCTCGCGACGCATGGTCTCGATGAGCACCGCCAGCTGCAGCTCTCCCCTGCCTGCCACTTCGACCACTTCGGGTGAAGACGTGTTACCGAGGCGAATGGAGACGTTGCCGAGAACCTCCCGCTCGAGTCTTTCCCGTATCTGTCGTGAGGTCAGGAACTTCCCTGATCGGCCGGACAGCGGAGAGGTGTTGACCCCGAATGTCATGCGAAGGACCGGCTCGTCGATTGTGAGACGCTCCAAAGGCTGAGGATCATCCGGGTCTGTCAGTGTGTCACCGATCTCGACCTCCGGGAAGCCGGCCACTACGAACAGGTCGCCGGCGGCGAGCTCATCGACTTCGACTCGGCCCAATCCCTCGAAGCCGAGGAGCTGGCTGGGCTTTCGGCGCAACGGAGGCTCCTCGTCGTTGGCGTGGCACAACGCGACCGGGTGCCCACTCCTGAGTGTCCCTTGCACCACCCGCCCAATGGCGAGACGACCCAGGTAGTCGGAGGCGTCCAGGTTGGTGACCAACGCCTGCAACGTTGCTTCGGGATCGCCAACGGGGGGCGGAATCGTGTCGATGATGGCGTCGAGCAGGGGGCTCAGATCGGCATCCTCGTCGGGCATCCCGATGCCGGCATGGGCTCGCCCTTCCCGGGCGATCGTCGACACGATCTGGAACTCGATGTGACTATCGGGGGCGTCGAGGTCGAAGAACAGCTGGTAGATCTCGTCCACCACCTCCGAGATCCGAGCGTCGGGACGGTCGACCTTGTTGACTACGACCACGGCGGGTAAACGTCTAGCCAACGCTTTCGTCAGCACATATCGGGTCTGTGGCATGGGCCCCTCGGCTGCATCGACGAGAAGGAGGACTCCGTCAACCATCGCCAGCGCCCGTTCCACCTCGCCACCGAAATCGGAGTGCCCAGGTGTGTCGACCAGGTTGATCTTGGTCCCCTTCCACCGAATGGCCGCGGCCTTGGCGAGGATCGTTATCCCTCGCTCTCGCTCCTGGTCGCCAGAGTCCATGACGCGCTCGACCCTCTCTTCGTGGGACGAGAAGACACCGGTCGCCGAGAGCATGGCGTCGACGAGAGTCGTCTTGCCATGGTCGACATGCGCGATCAGGGCGACGTTGCGGAGGGGGGTTTCCGACATGGAGTTCGGGACGGTACGGACGGAGGGCGTTACAGATCTACGTGAGAACGGTCGAGGAAATCGGGTTCAGCCGGAAGCGTCCTCGTCGGACTCCTCCTCCCGTTCTCGACGCTCCTCTTCCTCATGCTCCTCCCTCTCCTCGAGCCGCTCCTTCTCGTGACGCTCGTGGGATTCCTTGCGCTCTTTCTCGTAGCGTTCGGCATCCTCGATGCGTTCACGCTCGTGACGCTCGCTATCGGTCTCCAATTTGGTCACCTTCCAGGTCGCCCCAAGAGAGGTTCTCCCCTCGGGGGTCGGTGTGCTCGGTAAGTCGATCTTAGGAATGCTGCTCCGGATAGGTATGCCTCGAGGTCCAGTGAGGGCCGGCCGGCTTCGGGTTCGCCGGGCCTTGGCTATCCAGCGCGAAATGGCTCCACGAACAGTGTCTGCTGGGAAACCCCCAACGGTCCGGATGTGTCGCGCAGCTGCGCCGACGCCAGGCCGGTCCCGGAGCCGTGGAGGTGGGTGACACAATCCAGGTATACCCACTCGCCGACCAGGGGCCGAAAGACACGGACGGCCAGGTCCGGGTTCACGAACAGCCACGATCTGTTGTCGCCGGCGAGGTTGCTCACCCCGTTCCCAAAGTCGGCAGCGGCCGCCAGCCGCTGAAAGCCCGTCGTCTCCTCACCCTCCACCACGGGGACGCGGAGGCGCATCCACGCTTGACCCGGCCCGGCCTCGTTGAAGTCGCCTTCGATCATCTGTATGTCCATCGCCTCGTTGGCGAATGCTCCTGCGTTGTCGAAGAAGTTGGCAGGGCGTCCCTGACCTGGCCCAGGGATCTCCTCGGTGTCGGGTTGCGGGAAAGGCAGATCGAAGTCGGCAACCCGTATCTTCATTCCCAGTGCCCGGGCCACCGGCTCCCCGTCATGGCTGAGGGAGGCGGAGACGAGTTGCACCCGGCGCCCGGGCCGGACGAGCTCAGTGGTCACGCGCAATGGTGCAAGCGGCACCGGTCGCAGCAGTTCGACGCTGACCCGGACGAGGAGCATCTCCACATCAGATGCAACGTTCTCGATCGCGCCGCTGAGGAGCGCCGCCGGCGGACCGCCATGCTGCGCGTCTGGTGACCACGGGCCTTCCGTGAGCCTCGTCGGGGCGAACACTTCGCCAGCGCGTGTGAAAAGTGCGTCGACCATCGGTCGAGATTAGGACGGCGCGTGTCGGCGGCGTGCCCCACCGCGAGAAGAGGGCGTTCACGCTGGTCGCAGTCTCAGTCGAGCCCGGTATGGATAGTCGGTGCTCAGATCTGCGAGTTCAATCGCAGTGGGGATGACCTGGTCACCCGTGGCTCACCGATCCGCCAGCGCGTCGTCGAGAAGGGGCTTGCCTTCGTTCACCCAGGACGCCATGTCATCTGCCAGTCGGGCCCAGAGCTGGCCACAGGGGCCGGCGAGAACGTACCCATCGGTGTCGACGCGCACCGAGCCGGGCTCGTATGAGCCAGACGAACAGGCCGGGGCGGCGCCCGTTCGGTCCTGTGCCTCCGGTTGCGGACTCAGAGCCAACTCACACCTGGTGCCGCGGTGAGCGCTATTACCTTTCCCCGCCATGTTTGTGGAGTTGGACGTCTCTTGAGCACCGAGTGCGACGTCGTCGTCCTCGGGATGGGGACATGCGGGGAGGACGCGTCATTGCGCCTGGCCCGCGCCGGTCTCGAGGTAGTTGGCGTCGAAGGCAGCCTGATCGGCGGGGAGTGCCCCTTCTGGGCATGTCTTCCCACCAAATCGATGGTGAGGTCGGCCAACCTCCTCACCGAGGCTCGACGCTCCGATGGCCTGGTCGGCTCCGTGACCGCCGAGCCCTCGTGGGAGCTCATCGCCAAGCGAATTCGGGCCGAGGTGACGGGAGGCTGGGACGACTCGGGCGGGGTGACTCGGTTCGAGGCCCTTGGCGGACGGTTCGCCCGTGGCCGGGGTGAGGTGGTTGGCCCGGGCACAGTGTCGGTGGCCGGGGACACGTTTCATGCCCGGGTCGGCGTGGTGGTGGCGACGGGATCGACTCCGGTGGTGCCACCCATACCGGGTCTGGCGGAAACGCCGTTTTGGACCAACCACGAGGCGGTTGCCGCCGAGGAGCTACCGGGGTCATTGGCCATCCTCGGAGGTGGAGCCGTGGGCTGTGAGATCGGCCAGGTCTACGCCCGGTTCGGGAGCCGCGTCACCATCGTGGAGGGTTCCGAACGCGTACTGGCCGCCGCCGAGCCCGAAGCGTCCCGAATCGTTCATCTGGCTATGGAGGAAGAGGGTGTCGGGATCCTCACC
>DASUUP010000404.1:0-4323 GCA_036373995.1 Acidimicrobiia bacterium | reverse complement strand
AAAACCGCGAACGCCGCTCGAACCGAGGCTCGCCGCCCTCGTCCGATCTACCTAGGGGCTCCCTGCCCCCGTCATCGACCACGTCCATCGTCAGAATTGCTCACGAGCCCCTCACTTCCAACGGACTGGCCGGCCGGCCCTCTCCCGAGCCTTCATCGACGCAGACCACGACGTACTGCCCCGCGGTGAGGTGCGCGGTATCCTCGACGCCCGCGACCCCCTGGGCATCGCTGAGCTGCAGATCTATGACCGGACGTAGCCACTCAGGCCGACTGTCCCAGTCCGTACTCTCCTCCAACTGTTCCTCGACCTCGTCGTATTCGTGGCCGTCCTCGAGTTCCACCAACAGAACCCGAGCTCGTCCCAGACCGTTGAGGGTGAGACTCAGGCTCACCTCGCCCTCCTCCATCCGCACGGGCCCTTGGTAGGTGCACTCGGGCATGCTCACCGCCATGATCACCGGCTCGACCTGACCGCAAGCTGCGAGGACTGAAATCACGACCAGGATCGCAGTCAGGGAGAGCCGGCGCATCGTGTCAAAGTATCGCGGCCGTAATCGATCGAAGTGAACCGATGACGGTGACTACCGTCCCAACCCGATGCGTTGGTCAGAAGCCTTCATACCCACCCTCCGTGAAGCCCCGGCGGACTCGGAGGCCGTCAGCCACAAGCTACTGGTTCGAGGCGGGTTCATCCGCCAACTCGCCGCCGGCTCCTACACGATGCTCCCGCTCGGGCAGAGGGTTCGCCTCAAGATCGGGGAGATCGTCCGTGAGGAGATGAATGCGATCGGTGGCCAGGAGCTGATGCTCCCCACTCTCCACCCGGCCGAGATCTGGAGGAAGTCGGGCCGTTATGAGCTCATGGGCGAGAACCTGTTCAAGCTCCATGATCGCAAGGGAGCAGACCTGGTATTGGGGATGACCGAGGAGGAGATCTTCGGAATGCTCGCGAGCGAGCTCTTCTCCTACAAACAGCTCCCCCAGATCTGGTACCAGATGCACGTCAAGTTCCGGGATGAGCCACGCCCCAAGTCGGGCCTGTTGCGGGTGCGTGAGTTCACCATGAAGGACTCGTACACGCTCGACATCGATGCCCCAGGCCTCGATCGCGGCTTCGACAAGCATCATGACGCGTATGTGCGGATCTTTGCCCGCATGGGTCTCGAGGCTATCGATGTGGAGGCTTCGTCCGGGGCGATGGGAGGCTCGGAGTCCATCGAGTTCATCCAGCGCAGCGAAGCGGGAGAAGACTGGGCAGTCACCTGTGAAACGTGTGACTACCGGGCCAACGTAGAGCGGGCGGTGTCTGCCCTCGATCCGATCGATGACGGTGAGCCCACAGAGCTGGAGCGATTCCCCACTCCCGGTCTGCGGACCATCAAGGCCCTGGCCGAGGCTCACCCCGACATCGCGGCGCCGGACCGGCAGATCAAATCCCTCGTCTACATGGTCGATGGGGAGCCGATCGTCGTCCTTCTGCGCGGCGACCACGACCTCCAGGAGCAGAAGCTCCTCGACTCCACCGGCGCCCCCGAGGACGGTGCACGACCAGCCCAACCTGAAGAGATACGGGAGCTGTTGGGCGCAGACCCGGGCAGCCTCGGGGCAGTGGGTGTCAGCGATGTGAAGGTCGTTGCCGACCGCGCTCTGCAGGGTCGCGTGAACATGACGACAGGCGCCAACGAGGACGATTGGCACTACAAGGGGGTCGACGTCGCCCGCGACATCGACGTCACGACCTGGGCCGACCTGCGCCAGGTCACCGATGGGGAGAGTTGCGTCAAAGACGGCGGCTCGCTCGAGCTGTGGAAGGGGATCGAGGTGGGTCACATCTTCAAGCTCGGGACGCAGTATTCGGAGGCGTTTGGTGCCTTCGTGCAGGACGAGGGCGGGACGAGCCACCCGATCATCATGGGCTCCTACGGGATCGGCCTGGAGCGGGGAATGGCCGCCGTCGTCGAGGCTTCCCACGACGACGGCGGCATCGTCTGGCCGGTCTCGGTGGCGCCGTACGAGTTGGTCATAACGGTCATCCGACCCGATGACCAGAACACGATGGCAACGGCGAACAGGCTCTACGACGACTTCGATTCCGCCGGCGTCGATGTCCTGCTCGACGACCGGGAGGAGCGGCCCGGTGTCAAGTTCGCCGATTCAGAGCTGATCGGGATCCCGTACCGGGTGACGGTGGGCCCGAAAGGTGTCGACTCGGGTATGGCAGAGATAACCGAGCGCAAGGGTTTGGTGAGAAGTGAGCTGGCGTTCGACGACGTGGTCGAGACGCTGGCTGAGCGGATAGAAGGGGCCAGATTCGGCATTTAGTCTGGCCAACTGCATGCACCTATAATCCCTGCCTACAACAGGGACGCTTTTCGGTCAGGTGGGCGCCTTTGGGCACCCACCTCTTTGTTGTGGAGTGACTGACCTGGAGAGTTGGATTGACACAAGTTGCAGACTTTTGGGGCGTGATAGAGCCCTATCTCGCCGCGGAGAGGCTCGAGCTGGATGACCTCGAGCTGTCCGGTCGCGGGCGCGGCCGTGTCTTGCGTGTCACCGTCGACGGCGAGGACGTGGATGTGGATCGGCTCGCCGGGCTATCACGAGGGCTCTCCCGTCTCCTCGATGACGAGCCCTCCCTTCAGGACGCCTATCGGCTCGAAGTCACCTCGCCGGGTCTGGAGCGGAAGTTGCGTCGCCCATCCCACTATCGCAAGTCACTCGGCCGCGAGGTCGTGGTCAAGACATCATCGGCCGACTCCAACACCACCTATCGCGGCATCCTGACCGACGCCGGCGACGACACGTTCACCGTCGATGCCGAGCATGGCGTCACCGAAGTTCCCTACGACGACGTAGTCAGCGCCAAGACAGTCTTCCGGTGGGAGAAAGCGCCAAAGCCAGGCCACTGAAGGAGAGAAATGCAGCTCGACAGCATGATGGAGGCGATCGAGGTACTCGCCAGGGAGCGAGGCGTCGAAGTCGATGCCATCCTCGATGCGTTTGCCAACGCCCTCGTGGCCGCCTACAAGCGGAGCCCGGGTGCGGCCGAGGAGGCGCGTGTCACCATCGATCCCGGGTCGGGTGAGGTGACCGTCTACGCCCAGGAGCTGGACGAAGACGGCAACGTCATCGACGAGTGGGAGGACACGCCCGAAGGCGAGGCTTTCGGGCGCATCGCCGCGCAATCTTTCAAGCAGGTCATGCAGTTCAAGTTGCGGGAGGCCAAGCGGGAGAAGGTCTACGAGATGTACGAGGGCCGCGAGGGCGACCTCGTGACCGGAATCGTCCAGCAGGTCGACTACCGCTCGGTGATACTCGACCTCGGCGACGCCGAGGCGATCCTTCCCGGCAGCGAGCGGATCCCTTTCGAGAGACTCGATCGGGGAAACAGGGTCAAGGCGTTGATCCTCGAGGTCCGCAACGAGACCAAGGGCTCCCAGATCGTCGTGTCGCGAAGCCATCCCGACCTCGTGCGACGGCTTCTCGAGCTGGAGGTTCCCGAGCTCACGGATGGGACGGTCGAAATCGTCAACATCGCCCGCGAGCCGGGTCACCGCACCAAGATCGCAGTGATCTCCCACGACCCCAATGTCGATCCCAAGGGAGCCTGCGTCGGGGCCCGCGGCTCGAGGGTTCGCCAGGTGGTCAACGAGCTTCGTGGTGAGAAGGTCGACGTCGTGCAATGGCGCGAAGACGTCTCCCAGTTCATCGCGGAGGCCCTGGGCCCGGCGAAGGTGAAAGAGGTGCACATCGACGAGGAGGAGAAGACGGCCGACGTCGTGGTCTCCGAGCACCAGCTCTCACTGGCCATCGGCAAGGAGGGTCAGAACGCCCGACTCGCTGCCAGGCTGTCCGGGTACAAGGTGGACATTCGGTCGGACACCGAAGGGGTCGAAGCGGCGGAGGAGGAGGCGAAAGACGCCGAAGCCGCAGAGAGTGGGTCCGAGGAACCAGAAAGTGTCTCTTCGGAGACCGACGCGGAGGTGGCCGCGGCGGCAGCCGAGGGAGAGCAAACACAGGTCGACGTCGAGGAAGAGCCTGAGGCGTCCCTGCCTGACGTGGGGCAAACGGAAGATTCTGAGACCGACACCGAGAGTGAGTGATTGCTGAATGAGGGTTTACGAGCTCGCCCGCGAGTTGGGCGTTGAGTCGAAGGACGTGTTGGCACAGGCCGACGAGCTCGGCATCGATGTGAAGACAGCTTCTTCAGGCATCGACGACGAGAGCGTCGAGCTCGTGCGTCTCGCCTTCGCCCCCGAGGAAGAGACGACTGTTCCCGAGGAGGAGACGACTGTTCCCGAGGAGGAGACGACTGTTCCCG